>CADEFG010000489.1 GCA_902826505.1 uncultured Acidobacteriota bacterium | reverse complement strand
GCGGATGATTCACGCCGCGAACGGACAGACCAAACTCCTGCCGTATTCGGGCAGAAAAGGCGAATATATCAACTCGGTCTCCCGCGCCGGTTTGAATATTGCGCTCATCAACGAAGCCGAAAAATACGAGGGCGTCAGGTTTTATTTTAACGAAAGATGTTACGGCTTTGATTGCGACTCGGGCGAAGCGATTTTCGAATCGACCAAAATAATCAAAGGCGATACGCTGATCGCTACCGACGGCGCGGGCTCCGCCGTCCGCAATGCGATGCTTTGGAGCAGACTCCAAAGATTTGATTTCTCGCAAAAATGGCTCGCACACGGTTATAAAGAATTACATATTCCGCCTCTCAGAACAGCGAGCGGTCGCGATCTGTTGATCGGGAACAACGTTGGAAATAAAATTCAACAATCCGCTTCCGCCGACCGCTCTGGCTTGTTTCAGATGGAGAAAAACGCCCTCCATATCTGGGCGCGGCGCTCTTTTATGATGATCGCCCTGCCGAACTTCGACGGCAGTTTTACCTGCACGCTTTTTCTCGCGCACACGGGCGAAAACAGTTTTGAGCAGCTCACGGACGAAAGTTCTTTGATGAATTTCTTTGAAACGAATTTCGCCGACGCGATTCCCTTGATGCCGACTTTGGTTGAAGATTTTTTCGCAAATCCGGTCGGCAATCTCGGCACGATCAAATGTTTTCCCTGGAACGTCGGCGGAAAATCTTTGCTCCTCGGCGATTCGGCGCACGCGGTCGTTCCGTTTTACGGGCAAGGAATGAACGCTTCGTTTGAAGATTGCCGGATTTTAAATCAGCTCATCGAACAGCGCGGCACGGATTGGGAAAGCGTTTTCGACGAGTTCGTAAAACAAAGAAAACCGAACGCCGACGCGATCGCCGAGATGGCGGAAGAAAATTTCTACGAAATGCGCGACGCCGTCGCCGACGCGGTTTTCCAGCGCAAACGCGAGCTCGAAACGCGTCTTGAACAAACGTTTCCCGATTACTTTTCCAAATATTCGATGGTCACCTTCCGCGAAGATTTGCCTTACGCGATCGCCAAACAAAAAGGCAACGCGCAGGACAAATTTTTGATGGAGATCTGCGCAAAAATTGAAGATGTCGGTAAATTGGATTTGCCGGAATTGATGGAAAAAATAAAAAAGCTTGGTTGAGAGAAATTTAGAACCGCGCTATTTGATTAAATAAAAAGGCAAAGCGTGATGCGATTTATCACGCTTTGCCTTTTTATCGTTAAATTTTTTAATGTTGGGCTTACTGCAATTCGACCATATCGCCCGTATGAATTTCCTGTCCGGTGCGAGTAATGACTGCCGTCGCGGTTTTCCCCTGAACACTTAAGATCACGAGTTCACCGACAACTTTCCGCAAATCCTTCGGACGATCTTCTTTCGCATTTTCGGTCGTCACGACTCTGCCCTTTGCCTCGTCGCCCTTTTTGCGCGCCGCTTGATTTGAAAACTTTCCGCCGCGATATTCGTTCGATTGAAAACCTTCATCGCGGGCACTGACGGATTCATCCTCGTCGTTGATGAACAGATTTCCCGTCCCGAGCGGACGATAAACCGTCAAAAAGTCGCCGACATTTGCACCGTCTTCCGAACCGAGATCAATGTAAACGATCTGGTCGCGGGTCAGCAGTTCCTGCCCGTCGCGTGCCATAAAAATTCTGCCGTTCGCTTTTCCCGAAGACTCGCCGAAAGCGTCAAAGGTCGGTCTTTCCTTAAGCATCGGGCTCGTCCGCGTCGGGATCGGCTGCAGCAGGTCGCCGAGCAAAAGATTGTCGCAAGATGTTCGAACCCGGGCGATCGCCACTTCATTTTTGACCTTGATGACTTCCAGCGCACCGACTTCCTGAACGTAAAAACCTAAATTGCTTTTTTTCGTCCAGCGGGTTTCAACACGCCCTCGCGGTCGGATCACGGCAAACATATCACCGACCCGCACGCCTTTATTAGCGCCCAGATTGATAACCAAATTATTGCCCTGCGAATAAATATTTTGCTCCTGCTCGTTTTCCGCACCGACGATCTTGCGGGTTGTATCAACTTTTCCCGATTGCACGTAACCTGCGCAATACAAATTATTAGCACCCGCCACCGTAAAATCTTTTGTCGTCTTACTGACGATGACCGTTGTTCTGCTATTTTGTGCCGAAACGACTGCTGAAAAAACCAGCAACCCTAATAAAAGCATTCCGAAACTTTTTCTGAAAAACTCCTGAAACTTCACGATTTTCTCCTTTTTTAACGATTGATTATTGAATTCTCTTTAGAAATTAGATTGAAAGAGGTCTAAGAACTGATTTTGCCACAAATGGCATTTATTATCGTAACCTTTTGCAAAACAATCGTCAACAATTATTTTAACGGTTAAACAATATATTTTTTCAATCACGGCTTGCACAAAACGCATTGTTTTTGTAGTATTTTCGTTTGCGGTTGCTGAAACCAGCCACCCCAAGCCGGTGTAGCTCAGTTGGTAGAGCAGTTGATTTGTAATCATCAGGTCGGCGGTTCAAATCCGTTCACCGGCTCCAATATCTATAATAAAATCAATAGTTTAGAAATAATAAAAGGCAAGCGTTTTGACTTGCCTTTTGTTTTGTGTGCCTATTGTGTGCCAACTGGGCGTATCTAATTTTTTGTGTAAACTCGATTTTTGGAATTTTGCCTTGTCCGCCCAAATTTCCTGTTATCAAGAATTTAGTGGAAGTTGAAATTGGTGGACAAAACGAGTTTACACACAATATAGAAGAACGTCCCGTAAAATAGAGTGAAAGTCTATTTTTATCGGAGGTGTTTTTCTATGAAGCAAAAGAAATTTGTCGGTCTCGATGTTCACAAAGAAACGATCGCCATTGTCGTCATTGATGAACAAGGTAAGACATTGGTGCAATCTGTTGTCGCGACCGACGGCGAAACGATCCAAGATTTTCTGAAAGGTTTGAGGGGCGAGATTCACCTGACCTTTGAGGTCGGGACGCAATCGAACTGGCTTTACCGGCAAACCAAACCGCTTGTTGAAAAAGTCGTCGTTTGTAATCCGCGTCATAATAATCTGCTGATGATCGGTAACAAAGCCGATCTGATCGATGCCGAAAAGCTGGCACAACTGCTCCGGCTCGGCGCACTTCATGAAGTCTGGCAGCATTCGGCTGAACAAGCATGTCTCAAAGAACTCGTCCGCACACACGAAAACCTGATTTCCGATTGCATTAAAGTAATGAACCGGATCAAAGCTGTTTACCGCTCGCAAGCCATAAAATGTGCTGGTACCTCTGTTTATCAGGTCTCGAAACGCGACGAATGGCTGGCGAAACTCTCGGAGCCGGGATTGAGATTTCGCGCCGAGCTGTTTTTTATGGAACTCGATACATTGATTGAGCTGAGAAAACAAGCCAGGGTGGCGATGCTGCGACAAGCTCGCAAACATAGGGACTTCAAACGGCTTTGTAAAATACCCGGTCTCGGCTTTGTCAACGTTTCACGTCTGATCGCACAGGTCGGAACGCCGAACCGGTTTCAAACCAAACGGCAGTTTTGGAAATATTGCGGGCTGGCGGTGACGACGCGTTCGAGTGCCGATCACCTGATCGTCGGCGGCAAATTACAGAAAAAGATCAAACAAACACAAACTCGAGGTTTAAGCCAGCATTTTTGTCATCGGCTGAAATATATTTTCAAAATGGCGGCGCAGAAATCGGCTCGCCGCGAGCCGTATCTACAGTATTACGAAAACCTGCTGAACTCCGGAACGCGCCCCAATTTGGCGCAGGTATCGTTAGCCAGAAAAATAGCTGCTACCGCTTTGTCGGTCTGGAAAAATCGAACCGATTTTGATGCTCAGCGGTTAGCAGCCTAAAGTTTGCGCAGCTTCTTAAAATTTACACAGTTTCGGACGAGCAAACGAACTGAATAAATGTTGCTCGCCGGTCGTGTTCAAAGAGTCTCAGGGAAATTTGTGGACTGCCCCAAGTTAAGTTCCATTTTACACATTAGGCATTGAACACGAAAAGGAACCGGAAATTGTAATCGGCTGAAAAAAGTCACTAATAGAACCATCGTTCAAATTGTTTGCGGACAATAAAAGCGAGCTTCATAGCTCAAAATTCCGAAGCATAAAGAATTTTAAGAGTTGTTTATAAAGTAACTAAAACGGGACTGACTGTCGAAAAATTTCTGATTGTCGGTTTGAGGAGAAGTCTTTTTTCTTGACATTCTCTTCTATAGAACAGATTTTCTAAAACCCTCGCTTTTTATTCAAGTTTCAAATTAGCAATGCACTTATGATTTTTCGTATAAAATTAAAACATAAGCCTCACTTAATTTTGATAAATAAATATCATGATTTTAGATTTTATGAATTTTACCAGCCAAAAAATTAAAGTCTATTTCCTTA
>CADEFG010000488.1 GCA_902826505.1 uncultured Acidobacteriota bacterium | reverse complement strand
GCCTTTTTCTAAGGCATGCAACCGTGCCGCTTGCGCTCCAGTCTATAAAATTTCTTCCAATTTCTTGTCGCTCAATTCGATTCGCGAATAGCGACCGAGATAACGCACTTCTTCCGCTTGTTCTTTGATTTCGTCGAGCGCACCGCGCAATTCGCTCTCGGACGAAGGCGCTTTCAGGTCGAAATAAAAATTAAACTGCCACGGCGCGCCTTTGATCGGACGGCTCTCTATTTTAGATAAATCGATGCCGCGCCGGACGAACGGGCGCAGCGCGTTGTGCAATGCGCCGGGTTGATGTTTGAGCCGCACGATCAGCGAAATTTTCGAGCCTTTTTCCGATTCGTTCGCGCTCGGCGACAAAAGCACGAAACGCGTGTAATTTTCGGCGTGGTCTTCGATATGTTCCCGAAGTATCTTTCCGCCGTAAATTTCCGCCGTCCGCCGCCCGCCGATCGCGGCGCGTGTTTTATCGCCCGATTCGATCACGCGGCGCACGCTGCCCGCCGTATCGTCCGCCGCGACGCCTTTTAATTCCGTGTGCGCGGCAAAAAATCTCTCGCACTGCGCGAGCGCGACCGGATGCGATTCGACCGTTTTAATGTCTTCAAAATTCGTATCCGCCGAACCGACCAAAAAATGCGAGATCGGCAAGATTATCTCCCCGACAATATGCAGCGAACTGTGCAGGAGCAGATCGTAACAGCGATGCACCGAACCGACCAGCGAATTTTCGAGCGGCGATAAAATATAGTCGGCAAGTCCGGCGTCAACTGCTTTGTAAAGATCGTCGAAGGTCTGACACGGAACGGTTTGACAATCTTCGCCCA
This sequence comes from uncultured Acidobacteriota bacterium, assembly GCA_902826505.1. GTDB lineage: Bacteria > Acidobacteriota > Blastocatellia > Pyrinomonadales > Pyrinomonadaceae > JAFDVJ01. The sequence continues at coordinate 3,633 of CADEFG010000488.1, read as the reverse complement.
ATATTCCGAGCGCGGCGGCTTCGGAAAAACTGCCCTTCTCGCCCTGAAAAGCAACGCGCGATCTTCCTGCTAGATTTGCAATTTCGGCTTTTGTTTCTTCCGCCGTTTCAACCGGCGCGCGATAAGTTTTTTGCTGAAGATGCAGCGATTCGTCAATAATTCGCTGGAAAATATTTTCGACGGCTTTAGCGTCGAATGGTCCCGGATTTTCTTTGGTCAAACGTTCGAGAACTTCGCTTTCGCGTTTCGGGTCGCAGAGCGATGTATCAACCACGGTTTTCGCCGCGCCGACGCGCAAAGCGATCGCGGCGCGTTTATTTAAAAGATCGAGAATTTCCGTGTCGATCGCGTCGATTTCGGCGCGCGGACTATTTATGATCGGCTCACTCATTTCTTAAAACTATTACGCCGCGATAAATTCTTCAACCGGCGTGAGCCATTTTTCAAAACGCGTGTCGCGCCCGTTGACCGCATCGAAAAAGACGGTCTGAATTTTTTCCGTCACCGCGCCGCGTCGTCCGGCGCCGATAACGCGTTCGTCAACTTCGCGAATCGGCGTAATTTCCGCCGCCGTGCCGGTAAAAAATGCTTCGTCCGCATTTAAAAGATCGTCCAATTCTAAAGATTTCGCTTCAATTTCAAAACCTTCAGCTTTGGCGATCTCGATTGCCGCCGAACGCGTAATCCCCATCAGAATCGAATCGTCGGCTTTGTTCGTGTAGATCACGCCGTCTTTGATGACAAAAAGATTTTCGCCCGAACCTTCGGCGAGCCGCCCGTCAACGTCCAATAAAAGCGCTTCGTCAAAACCGCGGGCAAAAGCATCGCTGACGGCTAAGATCGAATTCAAATATTGCCCGCAAGCCTTGGCGGTCGTCGGCATCATCGAAGAGTGAAATTTGCGCCACGGCGAAACGGTCACGCGAATGCCTTTTTCCAAACCTTCCGCGCCGAGATACGCGCCCCACGCCCACGCCATGATCGAAACTTCCGACGAACAATTTCGCGGAAAAACACCCAAACTTCCCGACCCCATAAAGCAGATCGGTCGCACATAACAACTTTTAAATTCGTTGCGGCTAATTAATTCGCAGGTCGCATCGGTCAATTCCTCGATCGAATACGGAATCTCAAAACCGTAAATTGACGCCGAGGCATGAAAGCGTTCGTAATGCTCGCGGACGCGAAAAAGCGCCGGACCCGATTCGGTTTCGTAACAGCGAATTCCTTCAAAAACGCCGCTTCCGTAATGAAGTCCGTGCGCCGAAACGTGAACCGTCGCATCTTTCCACGGAATGATTTCACCGTTTTTCCAGATCCATTCGATATTTTCAAAACTCATAATTTGATTTTGGATTTTAGATTTTGGATTTTGGATTAGTTTTTCGGTTGAAATTTCTCATTTCACTTTGAAATGATTCTTCCGCTAAAAACACCTCGAATAAGCTTCGCGCTTTTCGGCGCGTCAGCAAATCCAAAATCCGAAATCCAAAATCGCTAAACTGCCCAGAGATGATTATCGGTATTGTAATGGAGCCAAAAATCGCTGTTTTCTCTCCATTCGGGACGGTAATTCGTCGCGACGACGGCGAGCGTTTCCGCCAAAGCGAGCGAAGAATGTTCGACGTTCGGCGGCACGACGAGACTTTGATTCGCTTCGAGAACGAACACCTGATCGCCGACCGTCACCTGCCATCTGCCCGAAACGACATAAATAATTTCTTCGTGCGCGTGCGCGTGCGGCGCGGTGATCGCGCCTTCATCGAGCTGAACGTGCGCCATCATCATTTTTTCGCCAACCGCCACACCGCGGCTGTAACCGTCTGTCTGTGAGCGATCTTCGTGATTTTTCCAATCGTAAAATTTCATATTTCCTCTTTGTTTTGGTTTCGGTTTTTGGTTTTTGCGTAAATGCTTAAAATTCCAAACTAATCCAAAATCTAAAATCCAAAATCATTTAATTTACCTGTTTATTGACCAGCGCTTTTTCCTTGAGCCACGGCATCATTTGCCGGAGATTTTTGCCGACTTCTTCGATCTCGTGTTTTTCGCCTTCGGCTTCCAACTGCCGGAAATTGACTTTGCCGTTGTCGCATTCGCTCATCCATTCATCGGCAAATTCGCCGCTCTGGATTTCGCCCAAAATCTTCTTCATTTCTAACTTGGTCGCATCCGTGACGATGCGTTTTCCGCGCGTCAGATCGCCGTATTCAGCGGTATTCGAAACCGAATAACGCATATTTGAAATCCCGCCTTCATAGAGCAGATCAACGATCAATTTCAGTTCGTGCAGACATTCGAAATAAGCCATTTCGGGCGCGTAACCGGCTTCGGTCAAAGTTTCATAACCGGCTTGAATAAGCGCCGTCACGCCGCCGCACAAAACCGCTTGCTCGCCGAAAAGAACGGTTTCCGTTTCTTCCTTGAAAGACGTTTCAATGATGCCCGCTTTACCGCCGCCGACCGCCGAGGCATAAGATAAACCGACTTGCTGAGTGTCGCCCGCAACGTCCTGATGAACCGCCAGCAGACACGGCACGCCGCGCCCCAAAGTGTATTCATACCGGACGAGATGTCCGGGACCTTTCGGCGCGACGAGAAAGACATTAACTCCTTCGGGCGGCACGATTTTCTTGAAATGAACCGAAAAACCATGCGCGAAAGCGAGATATTTCCCGTCGGTCAAAAACGGTTCGATCTCGTTTTTATAAACGCTCGGCGCAAGCTCGTCAGGCACTAAAACCATCACCACATCAGCCATTTTCACCGCGTCCGACGTGAACATCACTTCGTGTCCGGCAGCCTCGGCTTTCGCCCAGGATTTGCTGTTCTGCGGCAAACCGACGATCACGTCCGCACCCGAATCCTTCAAATTGTTCGCGTGCGCGTGACCTTGCGAACCGAACCCGATGACGGCAACCCGTTTGTTTTTAATCAATTGCTCGTCTATATCCTGATCGTAAAAAACCTTCATTAAATTTCCTCTTTTGATTTAAAATTCCGTTATGCTTTTGCTTCCAAACTTTGCTCTAAATTCGACAACCGGTTGATCGCGACACAACCCGTGCGCGTGACTTCGTTGATCTGAAAAGGTTTGAGCATTTCGATAAACGTATCGACCTTTTGCCAATGACCGGAAGCCTCCAAGATCATTTTTTCGTGCGAAATATCGACGACCTTGGCGCGAAAGATCTGCACGAGATTCATAATTTCCTGACGTTCATTTCCTGCCTTAACGCTGACGTCGATCAAAGCCATTTCGCGTTCGATATGCGGCAAACGCGTGACGGCGCGCACTTCGCGAACCCGCGCCAGCCGCGCGCATTGTTTGATGATCTGCTCGATCACGCGGTCGTCGCCGTGCGTCACGATCGTGCAGCGCGACCACGCCGGTTCGAGCGTTTTGCCGACGCAGATCGTTTCGATATTAAACCCGCGCGCCGAAAAAAGTCCGACGATCCGCGACAGTTCCCCGGCTTCGTTTGCCACTAAAATTGAAATCGTATGCTGCACCATTTGGATTTTGGATTTTGGATTTTGGATTTTGGATTGGTTTTGTTTCTAATCGATTCAGCTTTTCTTTGAATTGACTTTTTTATCTAACACTCTTTGGATTTGTCAGCCTCAGTTAGC
>CADEFG010000487.1 GCA_902826505.1 uncultured Acidobacteriota bacterium | reverse complement strand
CGCATCGGACAAATCGGGACGCGCCGTCAGTTTGCCGTTGATGCCCGGATCGACCAGATATTTGATCTCGCCCGACATATCAACCAGATATTTTCCCGGCTGAATGCCGCCCGCGTTGTCGGTTTTGTGCCAGCCGCGATAGGGGTTCGAATGGGTTTGGGCTTGCGTGCGGGTCAGTTTTTCCGCCGCTCCGACTTCGGTTCCCGCCGGAATGCGCGCGCCTTTCGGAAAGTTTTCCTCGATTTTCAGTTTGACCAGTCCCGAAGGCTCGACGAGATATTTGCCGGGCACGAGGTCTTTGTTTTCGGGTTTCTTTTCGCCCGCCGCAACTTTGTTTTCAAAAAGCAGAAAATCGCCCGTGGTCGGCGGTTTGTCTTCGCCCGTGTAGGGCGCGAGCCGCGCGGTGTCAACCTTAACTTCCTTTTCGACCTTTGAAAAAGTCGTCGGAGTCGCATAAACCGTGCCGTTATCGTTGAGAAGCAGAAGGATCGGACCGAGAACGATCGCCGACGCGAGCGCGCCGAGCAGAATCGCGATCTGCTGACGGCGCGGAGTTCCGCCAACGAGGAATCCGGTTTTTAAATCCTGCGAGGTCGTGCCGCCGTTCGACGCCGCGATGCAGACGATCCCGCCGATCGAGAGCGCCGTCACGAAATACGGATTCGGCGCCGTCCAGCCTAACAGCAAAAAGACGAGACAGGTGATCAAAAGCGTCGCGACGGTCATGCCCGAAATCGGGTTTGACGACGAACCGACCTCGCCCGTCAGGCGCGACGAAACCGTCACGAAAAGAAATCCCAAAATGATGATCAGCAATGCGCCGAGGAATGAAACGATCGGATTCGTGAAAACGCTCAAACCGAGCTGCGGCGCGAGCATAATCGCGGCGATCAGACCGATCACGCCGATGATCACGTATTTCATTGAAAGATCCTGATCGGTACGCGGCAAGCTCGCGCCGTCCGCGTCAGTTCCGCCGCCGCGCAGATCGGCAAGCCCCGATTTCAGACCGCTCCAGATCGTCGGCAGCGAGCGAAAGAGCGAAATAATCCCGGCAGTGGCGACCGCGCCCGCGCCGATGTAGAGAATATATTCGCCGCGAATTTGCCCGGGGCTCATTTCCGAGATCGTTTTCGAGAGCGCGGGCGAAACCGGTTCCGCAACGCTATCGCCAAAGAACTTGATCATCGGAATCAGCACGAGATACGACAAAACGCCGCCCGCCATCATGATCGAAGAAATATACGGACCGATAATGTAGCCGACGCCTAAAAGCGCCGGATTGTTTTCGAGCGCGACCGAACCGCCTTTTAAGGTCGAATCGCTCAAATTATGTTCGGGTTCGGGTTTCCAAAAACTAAAAACGTCCATCACCGATTTATAGATAAAACCGATGATGAAACCGACCGTGATGATCTTTCCACCCTGAAGCGCCGAATCATCCGTTTCGGCAACTTTGGTTTCGGCATATTCATTGGCGACCGCGCGTGATTCGGCGGACGATCCCGCCTTGAGGACTTCGGCGCAAGCCGTGCCTTCGGGGTATTTCAAAATTCCGTGCTGGTCTTTGATGAGTGCGCGGCGCAGCGGAATCATCATTAAAATCCCCAAAAGTCCGCCCATCACGGCAACGATCATGACGCGTGTGATTTCCAGATCGAAACCCAGGATCAAGATCGCGGGCATCGTCACGCCAAGCCCGAACGCGATCGATTCGCCCGCGCTGCCGGCAGTCTGGACGATGTTGTTTTCGAGAATCGTCGCGTCCTTGGCGCCGAATTTCGATAACAGCCGAAAAAGCGTGATCGAAATAACGGCGACCGGAATCGAAGCCGAAACGGTCAAACCCGTCTTCAGCACCAGATAGAGCGACGACGCGCCGAAGATGATGCCGAGGAGCGTCCCGACGATGATCGGAAGCGGCGTCAGCTCGCGCATATTCGTCACCGCATCGGGAATATACGGGCGAAATCTTTCGAGAAATGGATTATTTGCCATAACGGAAAATTAAGAACCTCCAAGTTTTTTAATGTTCAAAAGGAAGAGTTTTTTGAATTGAAATCTTGCGTTAAATTTACATCGCAAACGGCAAACACGCAAGTCATTTTAAAGTAAATAGATGCAAAAGAGTCTTTAAAGGATTATCGCAAAGATTTTTCCCCGCGCCGACCGGACTTCTTTGAAGCCTCTAAAATTATTACAGACACATTGGTAAAGATTTCAGACGCGTTTTTTGTTTCAAATACATTTGCAAGTATTTCAGACGCGTTTTAATTCGTTCGTTTCAGACGCGTTTGAAATAGCTGACAGATTCAGAATCTGTCGGCAATCAGTAGAGCGAGCGGTCGCGAGTCTGCTTCGCCGATAGTCAATTATTAATGAATCAAACTAGCGACCGCTCGCTCTACTGATGTTTTTTAGTTCATTATAAAACCCGCGAGATATTTCATTAAATCCCGAAAATCAGCTAAAATCTTCAACAAATCAAACGGAGTTTCCAAACCATGAAAAATAAATCACTTTTTGCTGCTTTCTTTGCGCCTCTGCGCCTCTGCGGGATATTTCTTTTTCTCGCTTTAACAACCATCGCCCAAACAAAAATTCCCGCGCCTAAAGAAATTCTCGGTTTTACGCCCGGCGATGACCGAAAATTGGCGAGCTGGGCGCAGGTTATTGATTATTTCAAACGTCTTGACGCCGTCTCAGACCGCGTGATGTTTGAAGAGATCGGCAAAACGACCATGGGCGCGCCGTTTGTTTACGCGACGATCTCCGCGCCCGCCAATTTGAAAAATCTCGAAAAATACAAAGCCATCAACCAGAAACTCGCCGACCCGCGCCTGATAAAATCGAATCAAAAACTCGCCGACGAGCTGATCAAAGAAGGCAAAACGATCGTTTTGATCACCTGCGGCGTTCATTCAACGGAAGTCGGAAGCTATCTGTCGTCAATGCTGATCGCCGAACGGCTGGCAAATGCGGATGCGGAAACCCAAAAGATTCTCGAAAACACGATCATTCTGCTCGTCCCGAGTTTGAACCCCGACGGCGTCGATATTGTCAAAAACTGGTACGATAAAACCCTGGGAACGCCGTTCGAAGGCACCGAACCGCCCGAGCTTTATCACAAATACGTCGGGCACGACGACAACCGCGACTGGTATGCGTTCACGCAAGTCGAAACGCAATTGACGGTTGATAAGATCCACAACGTTTGGCATCCGCAGATCGTCCACGACATTCACCAGCAAGGCGCGTCGGGAGCACGAATGTTTCTGCCGCCTTATCTCGCGCCCGTCGAACCGAACGTCCCGAAACAGCTGGTCGAAGGCTACACCGAACTCGGGCTTTACATCGCCAAAGATTTGCGTGCGCAAGGTTTCGCGGGCATCACGACCGATTCGACCTACGACGCCTGGACACCGGCGCGCGCCTATTCGCATTATCACGGCGGCGTCCGGATTTTATCGGAAACCGCTTCGGCGAAACTTGCGACGCCGATCACCGTCAAGTTTGAAGACTTGCGCGGCAGCCTCGGCTACGACGCGAAAAAGGAAACGCCGAATTTTGCGCCCGTCTGGAAAGGCGGCGAATGGCATCTGCAAGACATCACGAATTATATGACGACCGGCGCGTTTTCATTGCTCAAACACGCGTCGGACAACCGCACGAAATGGCTCACGAGATTTTACGCGGTCGGCAAAGAAGCCGTCCGTCCGCGACAAGGCAGAGAATTACGGGGTTATCTTATCATTCCCAAAGGAACTTACGGGAAAAACGATTTCGATTATTCCGACCCGCTCGATGAAAATCTTCCTTCCCTGTTGAAGATTCTGAAACGCAGCAATGTAGAAACGGAAGAAATTAATCGCATCGGGATTAATAAATATCCTGAGAAATCTATTTTCGTGTCGCTTAATCAGCCCTACGGTTCTTTTGCAAAAGCGTTATTGGAAAGACAAGCTTACCCAAAATTACTTAATGAAGCGGGTGAACCGCTTCCGCCATACGATGTAACGGCTCACACATTGCCTTTGTTAATGGGAGTTGATGTTAAAGAAATATTTTCACCCGTCAAACTTCCAGTCTTGCCGCCTCTGCGTCGTGGCATTCGGACATTATATGGAGATGTAACGCCAGCAACCAAGTCGGAGGTCATAGAGATAGATTCACAAAATGTTCCTACTATCTACCGATCGCATATTCCTTCAATGGATGAAGGCTGGACTCGCTGGATATTTGAGGAATGGCAATACAAAATGTATGGCTCAATAACGAATGAACTTATTCGCCAAAATAAATTTGTGTTTCCCACTAATCACGACTGCACGAATAAGACTATAAGTTGCATAAAAAATTATCGCGCTACGTCAATCATCTTCCCCGACCAATCGCCGAATCAAATCTTGAACGGCTATGCGAAAGGTGCGATGCCCGACGAATACACGGGCGGAATCGGCAAAGAAGGCGTG
>CADEFG010000486.1 GCA_902826505.1 uncultured Acidobacteriota bacterium | reverse complement strand
ATATATTTTGTCTTTTCGGTCAAAATCACTTTTCCGTCCGGCATAACCCAATCCGACTCGGTGACGAGTTCGCCGCTCGTTTTGCCGCTTTTGATCTTGACGATCTTGCGATGAACGATGCGCCCCATTCGCTCCAATTCTTTCGGCGTTCGATAGGTCGAATTGTTCCAAAAATCGATGCCGTTGACATCACCGTAACTCAAAGACATTCCGACCTGATGCGGATGTCCGATCGTTTCACCGCTACGCGTTTCGATCGGAAAACCGCGTGTGATAAATCCGCCGCCAACGGTCATGATCGGCAATAAAACCGGGCGTCTGATCCGCGCTTCAAAGCGATACGAAGTAAAAAGTTTGCCGTCGATTTCCACGTCCACGCGCTGTTTTGCTTCATTCGCAACGACTTTGACGGTTTGCGCGTTCGCCAAATATCCAAAAAGAAAACAGACCGCTAAAATTGTCGTAAAAAGTCTCGTCATTTTTAATCAAGATGAAAAACTTCTCTGAGTTCAACCGAAACCGGGCTCTTGTCGGCATTGGTCGGCATCACGTCTTTCATAAATTTCCACCAACGGCGGCATTCGTCCGTTTCGGCAATTTTCGCCCACCGCGCTTCCGATTCGATTTCGACATAACCGAAAAGCTGATTTGTTTCCCGTTCGAGAAAGATCGAATAATTTGAAACGCCGTGATTCTTTAAAACCACTTCCAATTCCGACCAGATCGGGCGATGCCGCCGTTCGTATTCGTCGTGCGCGTCGGCGTTGACTTTCATTAAAAAGGCTTTGCGGATCATTAGTAAATTACACGTTGCTAACGCGTGGGTTTCTGTCTTTTATTTTTCTAAAACCTGCACCGAGCTGTCGTTGATCTCGAATTTTTTGTTTTTCAAAAGCGTCAAAACTTCCGCGCCCGCGAGTAAAACGGGACCGTAACCGTGGGCGGCAAACGGACTGATCGGGCGAAAATAATAAAACGCCGGATCGAAAGCCATACCCGTTCCGACGCAGGTTCCCTCGACCTGTCCTTTTTCGTTGATCTTGGTCGAAACCGCGTTCCAGGCAAGCAAAGTCAGCGGCGCATAAGCTTTGGCGTCGATCCAGCCGCGATTGATGGCGCGCGCATAAGAATACGCGTAAATTGCCGTCGCCGAAGTTTCCAAGTAAGAATCTTCGCGGTCAAGAAGCTGATGCCAGAAACCTGTTCCCGATTGATACGACGCCAAACCTTTTGCATGGCGGCGCAGCAAATCCAGAATCTGCGGTCGCAGCGGATGATTTTCGGGCAAAACTTCAAGTAGTTCGACCTCGGTCATAAACGCCCAGCCGTTGGCGCGTGCCCAGCGAAATTCGGGATGTTCTGCCATTCCTTCGACCCAGCCGTGCATAAACACGCCTTTTTCCCGGTTGAACATTCGCTTTTCAAACGCCAGAACCTGCCGCGCGGCTTCGTCGAAATATTTCTTGTCGCCGGTCAATTTGCCCATCTGCGCGACTGCCGGAACGCCCATAAACAAATCGTCGAGCCAGAGCGTGTTCGCCTGCGGACGATTGCGCGCGAGCGTTCCGTCCGCCAAACGATATTGTTTGTTCATGATATGACCGATCGCCGCCTCGATCAGCGGCTGCAAATCGGCTTTGCTCCCGGCGCGTTTTGCCTTGATCATCGCCGCACACATCGCCCCGCAATCGTCGAGCGTGCGCGGCGCGATCAAATTTCTGAGCGGCATTCTCGCTTCCCATTCCTGATAACCACTCGATTTTTTAAACTTTTGCGCCGAATCGCCGATAAAGGTCAGACGTTTTTCCGTGTAATCACGAAACTTCGAATCGCCGGTCGCCTCGCCCGCCAGCAGCATTCCCGCGTAGGTGACGCCCCATTCGTAGGAAACAATTCGAAAATCGCCGCGCGCGAGAACCGTATTTTCGTCAATTTTCGTCAGATCCGTCAGCGGCGCGCCCGTTTTTTCGTTGATAAAGCCGGTCGGCGTTGTCGAATCGAGATAACCGAAAACCCGATTCAAGACCGCCGTGACGTCTTCCTGTTTCGGAATACCGTAAGGCACCGTGTAAGCGGGTTGAAGCTTATGCAAAGGCGTCGTCGCATCGGTTTGCGCCAAAAGCGTTTGGCAGAATAAAATCGAGATCAGGCAAAAAGTAATAAATTTCGTCATAAATTTAAGCAATGTTTAAGGTCAACCGCGTGACCGACGCGGGCGCAAATTTGTAAACCAATTTTCCGCCGACCGGAATTTTTACGCCTTCATCCTTCGGTTCTAAACCGCGCGGATTTTCAAAACTGTTGCGGGCGTGAATATCGTTCGAAGTCAAAACCCGGGCAGCTGCCGAAACGATCTTCGCGCCGTTGATATTGATCTCCGTTTCGCGCGGATTTTTGGCGTCCGGGTTGACGGCGGTCAAAGTAACGGTTTTGCCGTTGATCGAAGCCGAACCATTCAAACCCCAAAGATTTGCCGGAATTTCTTTGCGCTGGGCGTCAAGCCGCGTAAAATTAACTTTCTGCGAAATAAACTCCGTTCTGACCGCCGTTGCGTTCATATGCGGCATATACATCTCAAAAACGTGATAGTTCGGCGTCAGTATAAATTTGTCCTCGTAAGCGTGAAAAAGCGAATGAATCGTGTTGATAAGCTGCGCCGGGTTTGCCATTACAACCTTATCGGCATGGCGTTGGAAAATATCGAGATGCATTCCCGAAATCAGCGCGTCGCGCAAAGTTCCGGCATACGCGTAGAGATAACCGGCAGGGACATCGGCGTCCTGTTTATGCCACGCGCCCCATTCGTCAACCGCTAATTTAACGCGGCGTTCGCGGTCAAATTCGCCCATCACCTGCCAATGATCTTCGACTAAAGATTCCATCCGGTTCGAGCGTTCAAGCAAATCATACCATTCGTTTTCAGTATATTCGTTGGCAACCTGCTGTCCGGTCGAACCGCTGTAATAATGCAGTCCCCAACCGTAAAGTTTGTTGATCTGTCGCCCGCCTTTTAGTGCTAAACCTTCGAAAAACTTCCGCGTCCAATTGACATCGCCGCCGTTCGGACCCGAACCGATAAGTTTGAGCGGAACGCCGTAGGTCGGCAGCCACGCCGTAAATTTACGAAATTCGGTCGCGTATTCTTCGGGCGTAAAATCGCCGCCGCAGCCCCACGATTCATTGCCGACGCCCCAAAAACTTACTTTATGAGGATCTTTAAAACCGTTTTTCGCGCGTTCGGCTGACCAGGTTGTTAAATTTGCCGGCGCGTTGCAGTATTCAAGCCATTCCATAAACACACGGACATCGCGCGAGCGCAGGTTTGCCGCTAAATATGGATCGGCTCCGACCATTTTACAAAACGAAACGAATTCGTCCGTCCCGAAATGATTCGATTCGTATTTTTGCGGACCATCCGGCAAATCTTCATAGTTTTTCGTCGTTTTGTAACGCGTATCCGCCCAAAAATTAACGCGGGTCGGGCGTTTTTCACGCGCTCCGATGCCGTCGCGCCAGTCGTATTGATCGGCAAAACAGCCGCCCGGATAACGAATCACGCCCGGATTCAGCTTTTTGAGATTATCAACGAGCGCTTTGCGAACGCCGTTGTAATTCGGAATTTTCGATTTTTCGCCAACCCAGATGCCGTCATAAACGACGCCGCCGAGATGTTCGACAAAATGTCCGTAAACATCTTTGTGAATCTTTGCGATCGGTTCGTTGATCAATATTTCAACCTTCGATTCCGCCGTTTGCGAAAAAACCGAACGCGGCGCAATCATCGCGGCTGCCGCGCTCATCGCCAGCGAACCTTTTAAAAACTCGCGTCTTCCAATTTTCATAAAATTATTCTAGCTCCCGAATTTGCTTAAAACCGAAATAAAATTGCCTGAAACGTTTGTTAATAATTCTTTTTATCAAGAGATTTTGTAACAAAACGCAAATAAATTTTTACCCAGAAAACCGCTTAACTAGCTTTTTACAATTTGACCTGTTATATTGCCTAAAAGCAATTATTAGACATCAAATTTTTAATATTGACAATGGATTACCAAAATTAGCGGAAAAATTCTTGTAGTCTTTTTCTATAATATTTTGCCAAAGATTACAAGCCGCAATTTTGATTTTCGGCTTTGCGCAGACATTTTCGGTCTTTATTTATCGGCATTTGCAACAATTCGGGCGTCAAAACTTTTTCTTTCTGAAAGCAAAATTTTAATAAAATGAGTAATCAAGTTTGGCTGAAACGGAAAACACTTGTTCTTCTAACTGCAATATTTCTGATTGCGCCTTCGTATTTATTTGCCGCCGAAAAGATCGATCTGGCGGGCAACTGGCAATTTGCGCTCGACCGGACAGATAAAGGCGTGGCAGATAATTGGTTTGACCAATCTTTACCAGACCGAATAAATCTTCCCGGCGCGCTGCAATCGCAAACTTACGGCGACGATATTTCGACCAAAACGCCCTGGGTTTTATCGCTGTACGA
>CADEFG010000485.1:3059-4489 GCA_902826505.1 uncultured Acidobacteriota bacterium | reverse complement strand
TTTTCTCTTCCGATCATTTCCGCCGTCAGCTTGCCCGACAGCAAAACCAGCGGAATGCCGCCGCCCGGATGCGTTGCGCCGCCGACAAAGAAAAGATTTTCAATATCTTTCGCTTTGTTCGGCACGCGCCAAAAGGCGGAGAAAATTCCGTTTGACGAAATACCGTAGAGCGAACCGCGATTTGCCCGATACTTTGTCTCGAAATCGGCGGGCGTAATAATTTGCTCGAAATCGATCGAACTTTCGAGATCTTCCAGACCGAAACTTTCGAGTCGTTTGATAATCAAATCGCGATAAGATTTTGATTCTTTTTGCCAATCCGTTTTATCGCTCGTGTAAGGCGCGTTGACCAAAACGAACAAATTTTCGTGCCCCGCCGGCGATTGCGTTTCGTCCGTTCGCGAAACCGCGCAAACGTAAACGGTCGGATCAGGCGCGGGAATTTTCCGTTTAAAGATCGCGTCGAATTCCGCAAGGTAATCGTCGGAAAAGAAAATATTGTGATGCGCGAGCGGCGGGAATTTTTTGCGCGTTCCGAGCAGCAAAACGAATCCGCTCGACGACGGCTCGCGGTTTTGATACTTTTTGACCGGCAAGAGATTGCGGTAAGTTTCGATCGCGTCGGCGTTTGAAACGATAAAATCCGCGCCCGTTATTTCACCGTTAACGCAAACGCCGACCGCTTTTTTGTTTTCGACAACGATTTTTTCGACCTCGGCTTCCGCGTAGATCTTCACGCCGAGTTCGATCGCTAATTTTTCCAGCGCGCGCGGAATTTCATACATTCCGCCGCGCACATACCACGCTCCCAGACCGAATTCGACAAACGGGATGAGCGCAAAGGTCGCCGGCGTTTCATACGGCGAAGAACCGTTGTAAGTCGCAAAACGATTGAAAAGCTGGCGAAGCTTTGCGGATTCGAAATAGTTTGCGTTGTGTTTGGCGAGCGTCTTTAAAGTTGAGATTTTGAGCAGATCCGACAGATTTTCGAGCGTTAAAAGTTTCGGCAGATCATTCAGACTTTTCGCCAAAAACGTCCTTTCGGCGATTTCGTACTTTTGTTTGGAATCAGCCAGATATTTGCGAAAACTTTCAACGTCGGCAGGTTCGAGTTTTTCGATTTCGCGTTCCGTTTTTTCGATATTCGGCGAAGCGTCAAACGTGCTGCCGTCCGACCAAAAATAGCGGCAGATCGGTTCGAGCGGGACGATTTCGAGATAATCTTCAATTCGCTTTCCGCAAAACTCGAACAAATCTTCCAAAACGTGCCGCATCGTCAAAAGCGAAGCGCCCGTGTCGAATTTGTAGCCGCCCGATTCAACAAAATTCACTTTGCCGCCGACTTTTTCGTTCTTCTCCAAAACCGTCACGGAAAATCCCGCTTTTGCCAACCGGCAAGCCGCCGCCAGTCCGCCTAATCCGGCGCCGAT
>CADEFG010000485.1:0-2959 GCA_902826505.1 uncultured Acidobacteriota bacterium | reverse complement strand
TAAATCTTTTCGACAAACTTGCGAATTCTTTTGAGCGCGATCTCGATCTGTCCGTAAGATTTGCAATACGCGATCCGAACGTGATTCTCGCCGCCCGCGCCGAACACGCTTCCCGGAATAACGGCGACTTTTTCTTCGTTGATCAGACGTTCGGCGAATGTTTCGTCGTCCAAACCAGTTTTCCGAACCGACGGAAAAGCATAGAACGCGCCTTTCGGTTCAAAGCAATCCAAGCCCATTTCGTTGAGCGATGAAACGACTAATTGACGGCGTTTGTTGTATTCGGCGTGCATTTCACGAACAAAAGGCTCGCCGATTTCGAGCGCGTTCAAGGCGACGAACTGCGAAATGGTCGGCGCGCTCATCACATCGTATTGATGAATTTTTCCAAAAGCTTCCATCAATTCGGCGTTGGCGCAAACATACCCGACGCGCCAGCCGGTCATCGCGTAATCTTTTGAAAATCCGCCGAGCAAGACGGTGCGGTTTTTCATATTCGGCAAAGCCGCGAAACAAACGTGCTCGACGCCGTAAACAAGCCGGTCGTAAATCTCGTCGGAAATCACGAGCAAGTCGTGTTTTTCTGCGAGTTTGGCAATCTTCAACGCGTTTTCACGCGAAAGCACCGCACCGGTCGGATTGTTCGGATAACCGATAAAGATCGCTTTCGTGTGCGGCGTAATCAGCGGTTCGATCTCTTCCGCCGTGATCTCGAAATTGTTTTCGGCGCGGCACGTCACGGTCACGGGAACGCCGTCGGCAAAAAGAATTTCCGGCTCGTAAGCGACAAAACACGGCGTCGGCACGATGATCTCGTCGCCCGGATTGCAGATCGCGCCGAAAACGCAGCGCATCGCTTCGCTGACGCCGACCGTGATCATCATTTCGCCGTCCGCGCGATACGCGACGCCGTACAGATTTTCGAGATGTTCCGCGAGTTTTTCGCGCAGTTCCATCAAACCCGAATTTGCCGTGTAATTCGTCACGCCGCGCAAAACGGAATCGAATCCGGCTTGAAAGATCGGCTGCGGGGTGACGAAATCGGGTTCGCCGATACCGAGCGAGATCACGTCGGGCATCTTCGCGGCAATGCCGAAAAATCGGCGGATTCCCGAAGGTTTTACTTTATGAATGCGGTCGGCGATAAAGCGGTTGCGGGCGGATAAACTTGGTGTCATAAATCTTTTGTGTAACTTTTATTCTTCCTGTTAAAAGAAATTTTGATGGAAGAGGTAAGAGAAAATTGTGACACAACGCGCCGAAAAAAAACAAAACGCCGAATTGTTTTTTTGAAGTTGGGTTAATTCGGATAAAAATCTTAGCGCCTTGGCGTCTTTGCGGGAAAAATGTTTCCCGCAAGGACGCCAAGGCGCTAAGAAAAGTTATTTGTTTTTATGATCCCCGCGCGTCTTTGACGATTTGCACAAATTGTCGGGCGCTTTCCGTAATTTTGGCGGCATTGCCCTCGCGCAACGCTTTGAGGTCAACCAAATCCGCACCGATCCCGAGCGCACTCGAACCCGCCTTTATAAAATCCGCCGCCGTAGTCAAATTGACACCGCCGGTCGGAATCAGCTCGACCAGCGGCTGATCCTCAATGGTTTGAATGCCCAGTACGGGCTGTGTAGGAATCTCGGTCTGCTCCCAGTTCGAGACAAGCCGATTGGCACGAGCCTTGGCAATCGGGAGGAGCAGTTTGGCCCCACGGTCCTGGTGCGATTGTCGCATCCGCTCGTAGTCGTCCTTGACTTGCTGTACGAACCCTTCGCGTTGTGTGCGACTCACCAGGCTTCCCACGACGCCCACCGCGCGTGAGGCATCTAATACGTGAACCACGCCCTGCCCATAGGAAGGCGCAATCTTCACCGCCGTGTGGGCTTTACTCGTGGTCGCGCCGCCGATCAAGAGAGGCACCACGAATCCTTCGCGAGTCATTTCTTTGGCCACATGCACCATCTCATCGAGTGACGGCGTAATCAGCCCGCTCAGGCCGATGATGTCGGCATGGTTCTCCCGTGCCGCAGCGAGAATTTTTTCACAGGACACCATCACACCGAGATCGATCACTTCATAGTTGTTACACCCCAACACGACACCGACAATGTTCTTGCCGATGTCATGCACATCGCCCTTCACCGTTGCCAGCAGTACCTTACCCTGTGATTGAAAATTACCCGACCGCTTCTTCTCCTCCTCCATGAAGGGCATGAGATAGGCTACGGCCTTCTTCATGACACGCGCGCTCTTCACGACCTGCGGTAAGAACATCTTGCCTGACCCGAACAGATCGCCGACCACATTCATACCGGCCATCAACGGGCCTTCGATCACTTCGATCGGCTTGGCATATTTTTGACGCGCCTCCTCGGTGTCTTTGTCTATAAAATCCGTGATGCCCTTGACCAGGGCATGAGAGAGCCGCTCTTCCACCGTCCCTTTGCGCCACTCGTCGTCCTTGACCGCCGCCTTTCCTTTCGCTTTGACAGTTTCAGCGAACGTGACCAGACGTTCGGTCGCATCAGGCCGACGATTCAGCAACACGTCTTCCACCAGTTCGAGCAGGTCTTTGGGAATTTCCTCGTACACGGCCAATTGCCCGGCATTGACGATGCCCATATCCAACCCGGCCTTGACGGCGTGGTAGAGAAATGCCGCGTGCATGGCTTCACGCACGACATTGTTGCCGCGAAATGAAAAGGAGATGTTGCTGATCCCGCCACTGACCTTGGCCCCCGGCAGATTCTGCTTGATCCAGCGCGTGGCTTCGATAAAATTGACCGCGTAATTATTGTGTTCTTCAATGCCAGTCGCCACAGTCAAAATATTCGGGTCGAAGATGATGTCTTGCGGAGGACACCCAACCTGCTCCGTCAGGATCTTATAGGAACGTGAGCAGATGTCCTGCTTCCTCTCCAGCGTGTCGGCCTGGCCTTTCTCATCAAACGCCATCACGACGACC
>CADEFG010000484.1 GCA_902826505.1 uncultured Acidobacteriota bacterium | reverse complement strand
CGGTCAGCGACCGCCTCTAAACGGTTGCGTTTATTATTTTTGATTTATGCACAACCTTCATTTATTTAAGACACTATTTTACCTTGCGGCGACCGCCTTGCATTTTGACTTTTACCCGCGAAAACGCTTGGGCGCAATGCCGTATCTTTTTATCTTATAGCCGAGAATTCTTTCGGTCGAATCGAGCATTTTTGCCGCTTTGGCGATATTTCCGCGGGTCGATTTGAGCGCGTCCTGGATCAGATCGCGTTCATAAGCCTCGATCGCCGAAACGAGCGAAACCTGCGTGACGGTGCCCGAAACTTCCGCCGTTTGCAGGGTCGGCGGCAGATGATGCCCGTGAATAACGTTCGAATCGCAAACCAGCACGGCGCGTTCAATCACGTTTTCGAGCTCGCGGACATTCCCCGGAAAATGATACGACGCCAGCATATCGATCGCCGGAGTCGAAATTCGTTTGATCTCCTTGTGGTGTTCGCGCTCGAATTTGGCGAGAAAATGTTCGGCAAGCAGCAGAATGTCGGACTTTCGTTCGCGCAGCGGCGGCAGAAAAATCGTAAAAACATTTAAACGATAAAACAGATCCTCGCGAAATTTTCCGCTGACGATTTCTTCCTCGAGATTTTTGTTGGTCGCCGTGATCAAACGCACATTGACCTTGACGGTTTCCGTTCCGCCGAGTCTTTCGAATTCGCGCTCCTGAATGACGCGGAGCAATTTTATCTGCGTCTGCGGCGGCAAATCGCCGATCTCGTCGAGAAACAGCGTTCCGCCGTCCGCCATTTCAAAACGCCCTTTTTTGCGGCGTTCGGCGCCCGTAAAAGCGCCGCGCTCATAGCCGAACAGCTCCGATTCAATCAGCGTTTCGGGAAGCGCCGCGCAATTTACTTTGATAAACGGTTGTTTTGAACGCAAACTATTGTAATGAATCGCGTGGGCGATCAATTCCTTGCCGGTGCCCGATTCGCCGCGCAAAAGCACGGTCGCATTTGAACGCGCAACCTGCGAAACCTGATCGTAAATATGCCGCATCGGACTGGAATTACCGATGATCTGCGAAAAATCGTATTTTTCCTTGAGTTCCTGCCGCAGATGCGAATTTTCATCCGCCAATTTTTGTTTTTCGTCAAAGATTGCATTTTCGATCTTAAAGGCTTGCGCAATCAGCGAAGCAATAACCGATAAAAACAATTTGGTTTGTTCGAAATCGAACTTTTCGCGATATTCAAATTCCGAAGCAAAAACGCCGAGCGCTTTATTTTCCAATAAGATCGGCAAAATAATAAAGCTCGTTTCAGTTTCCAGTTTTTGCAGAAAACTGAGCGTCGGTTCGAGACTCAAACGCGGAACGATGACGGGTTTTCCGCTTTCAAAAACGCTTCGAAACAGACTTTTTTCGGCTTTGTTTTCCAGACGCCGAAAATCCGAGACGTTCAAACCGCCGACCGCGATCGGGCTCAGTTTGTCGGCTTCTGCCCCGTAGACCAGCAAAAAATTCCGGGTCACGGCGAATTTGTTGACCAGAATTTCTAAAACGGTCGAAAGATTCGATTTCGGAATCTGCGAGTCGTTTAAGGTTTGGATAATCGCTTGAATAATTTCAAGTTGGTTTTTGTTCATTTCCTACAAATTTGTCTGGTTTTGGAAACAGTTTTATAAGTATAGTAGCAAATATTCTCGATGATTTCGAGATAGAATCGTAAAAAAGGTGATTTACGACAATTTTGTATGTTGCAATAGAGATTTACGACAATTTTGTCGTTTTTTGCGCCAATGGTCTGACCAATGTCTGGATTCATTTTTTAATAAACCTTTTTAATAAAAGCCATTACGCGTATTTTTATCGAATGGAACGGCTTTTGCTAATGGTGTTTATTAAAAGACGTTCAATTTTCTTTTAAATAACACAATGAAAAAAAATATTTTGTTGAAACTACTTTCAATTTTTTCCGTGATTTTTGGTTTGCCATTGATTTCGCTGGCGCAGGACGTCAGCGAACGTCTCACAAAACTCGAAACGGCGGCAGCAAATGCACAGTCAGGTGCCGATAACGGTTGGGTTTTGATCTGTTCGGCGTTGGTTCTCCTGATGACCGTTCCCGGACTTGCGCTTTTTTACGGCGGACTCGTCCGGCAAAAAAATGTGCTTTCGACGATGCTGAAAAGTCTGATCTCGATCGGAATCGTCACGCTTTTATGGGCATTTGTCGGTTATAGTCTGGTTTTTTCGGAAGGAAATGCTTTTATCGGCGGATTAAATTTTGCGTTTTTGCGCGGGGTTGGCGCCGAGCCGAACGCCGATTACGCGGCAACGATCCCGCAGCAGACGTTTATGATTTTCCAACTGATGTTTGCGATCATCACGCCGGCATTAATTACCGGCGCGTTTGCCGAGCGCATCAAATTTCCCGCCAAAATTGCTTTTACGACACTTTGGACGCTCGTTGTTTATTTTCCGCTGGCGCACATGGTTTGGGGCAAAGGCGGTTTTTTGAACGCGGTTCTGGGCGGTTCGATCCCGGCGCTCGATTTTGCCGGCGGAACGGTCGTTCATATTTCGTCGGGCGTTTCGGCACTGGTTTGCGCGCTTTATCTCGGCAAACGGATCGATTACAAAAACGAACCGACCGCGCCGCACAACACGGTTTTGAGTTTGATCGGTGCCGGACTTTTGTGGTTCGGATGGTTCGGATTTAACGCCGGAAGCGCTTTATCAGCGGGCTCTTTGGCAACTAACGCTTTTGTCACGACGCATTTTGCGGCAGCGACCGCGATGCTTTCGTGGACGATAATCGAATGGTTAAAAAACGGCAAACCGACGATGATCGGCGCAATTTCCGGGGCTGTTGCCGGTTTGGTTTGCATCACGCCAGCCGCCGGCTTTGTTTCGCCGATTTCGGCAATCATGATCGGCATGGTCGCCGGCGCCGCTTGTTATGTGATGGTTTGTGAAGTTAAAAAACGTCTCGGATATGACGATACCCTCGATGTTTTCGGGATTCACGGGATCGGCGGAATTTTTGGCGCAATTCTTACGGGAGTTTTGGCGACAAGCTCGATCAATCCGATTTTCAAAGATGCGGATGGAAATGCTTTGCCGGTCGGTTTGATTGACGGAAACGCGATGCAGATCGTCAATCAGCTCGCCGGGATCGGGATTTCGATTGCGCTCGCGGTTGTTGGAACGCTGGTGATTCTGAAATTGGTCGATCTGGTGATCGGGTTGCGCGTCAGCGAATCGGAAGAAACCGTCGGACTCGACGCCACTCAGCACGGCGAAACGGCTTACACTTTTGAGCCGATTATCGATAATTCAATCGAACCGAATGTGACTCCGAGCACACCGGTCGAACTAACTCCGAAATTAGCTTTGAAATAATTTCGGTTTGATTTGCAAAAACCAAAAGCGTGAGGGATCGGTTTTCCCCAACTTTATCTTTCACGCTTTTTACGAAAATCTCTTGTGATTTAATTCTCAAACGAGATCAATACAAAAACAATTTGGGCAAAATTGCCAATAAAAATGTATTTAATTTTTGTTGCCGATCGAAAACTGTTCAATGACCGATGAAAAATTATGAAAAACAAATCAGGTTGGTTGGGGTTTATGGCGACAGTCTTTTTCTTTATATTATTGTTTTCAATGACAACAGTCGCCCAGCAAACGATCGTTAATGTTCCGAGCGCTGATATTATGGGCAAAGGCAAGGTTTATTTTGAATTTGACGCGACTTTTAAGTTTGATAAAGACCCGAACAATGTCGTCAATAAATTTTCGTCCTTTGTTCCGCGGGTTGTGGTCGGGGTCGGAAAAAACATCGAGGTCGGTTTGAATGTGGTGGGAAATATTCAGCCCGGCGCAGATACGACGACACTTGTGCCGGTGGTAAAAGCAAAATTTTATGACCGAAAAGGTTGGTCAATTGTCGGCGGCGACCATGTTTATATCCCGGTGCGCAACAAAACCTACAACATCGGAAACTATGTTTATTTGCAGGCAAGCAAGAATTTTGAATCAAACACGCGGTTGACCTTCGGAGTTTTTCATGCAAGTAAGAATGTTTTTGCGGCGAAAGCCCAACGCGCCGGCGGACAATTCGGTTTCGAGCAAACGATAAATTCCCGATTCAGCGTCGGTGCCGACTGGATCACCGGAAAACACGCCGCCGGTTACTTTACTCCTGTTTTGACAATTAAACCCGCGCCGCGCACCGCAGTCTACCTCGGTTATTCAATCGGAAATGCGGATGCCAATAAAGGAAATCATTTCTTTTATGCGGCGGTCGGGTTTAACTTAAATTGAGAATTTAAAAGATTTGGGGTCCGCATTCCGACACGCAAATTGGGGAAGATTGGCACTGGAATACGGACTCCAAATATAAAATGATTTTTATTCATCTTTGAACTTCACCTGATTTTTTTAGCCTCTCTCGCGCTGCCATCGGAAAAAAGGCGCAGTTTTCTCCAAAGAACTGCGCCTTTGGCTTTTTTCC
>CADEFG010000483.1 GCA_902826505.1 uncultured Acidobacteriota bacterium | reverse complement strand
TGGATTCGGGATTTGTATCTCGATTCACGCGGTCGCCTTTGGGTTGCTTCGACCAATGATGGTCTGTGGCGGCTTGACGAGCCGGACGGCGATCTTTTCGAATTTATCAAATATACACCCGCGAACGGTTTGACGAGCATTGCCGTCGCCTGCGTTACCGAAGATAAGTACGGACGAATTTACGCCGGCACCTGGCGCGGTGTCGACCGTCTGAATCCCGATACCGGACAGGTCGAAAATTTTACGACCGCCGCCGGTTTGCCCGCGAGCTTCGTCGAGGTGGCATATCGCGATCGTCAAAACAATCTCTGGTTCGGGACGCAGGACGGATTGGCGCGATTTGTTCCCGAACCTCCGCAGGACCGTCAACCGCCAACAATTTTGATCACCAGTTTTGGCGTTGACGGCGAACCGCAGAACGTTTCGATTTTGGGCGTCGCTGAAATTCCGCATCTGGAATTAAAGGCGGAAAATCGCCAAATCACCGTTGGTTTTCTCGGTTTGGGCGTAAATCTGGGGGAAAAATTGAAATATGAATATCGGTTTGGCGAATCTAATTGGAGTACGACCACGGAGAGAATCCTTAATTTTGCTAATTTAGCGGCGGGTGACTATTATTTCGAAGTTCGCGCCAAAACCGCCGACCGGATTTACAGCCAACCGGCGGTTGTTTCGTTTCGAATTGCCACGCCGCTTTGGCGACGCTGGTGGGTGATTGCCGGGCTGCTGGCAATCTCATTTTTTTTAATTTTTGTCTTTCACCGCTACCGGCTAACGCGGCTTTTGGAATTGGCGAACATGCGGACGCGGATCGCGACCGACCTGCACGACGACATCGGCTCGAATCTGACGAAAATTTCAATTTTAAGCGAGCTTGTCAAACAACGTTCCAAACAAACGGAAGAGGTTAATTTGCTAAATTCGATCGCCGATATTTCACGGCAATCGGTTTCGGCAATGAGCGACATTGTCTGGTCGATAAATCCGAATCGCGACAGCTTGCTCGACCTGACCCGCCGGATGCGCGGATACGCCGATGAAACCTGCCGGCAAAGCGATTTGCAATTGCATTTCAACGCGCCCGAAATTCCGATCGGGATAAAATTAAATGCTGATATACGGCGCAATATTTACTTAATTTTCAAGGAATCGCTGAACAATATCGTGCGCCACTCGCAAGCCTCGAAAGTTTCGATAAATTTCGGAATCGAGAAAAATCAATTATTTCTGAGCGTCGCCGATGACGGGACCGGTTTTGAACAAAATGTTAATGATGAGGGCAACGGTTTACCGAATATGAAAAAACGAACGCAGGATTTGAATGGTAAACTGGAAATTTTCTCAAATAAACACAAAGGTGCGAAAATTGTTCTGCAAATTCCGTTGCCGCGAAAGTTTTGGAAATAAATCAACTTCTGCCGCGGTTGATTTATTTCTCCGATCTTGTTTTAGTTGAAAAAAAATTAGGATTTTCTAAAAAAAAAATGAAAAGCCTGCAAGTTTATGTAGGATAAAACCGCACAAGAAGGAATAAACTGAATCGATGGTGTTCGTAAAAATGGCAAATACTTTAGAAAGTCAAAGCGGCGCGCCGAAAGAAATAAGAATCGTCATCATCGAAGATGAACGCGACGTGCGCGAAGGCTTGGCGATGCTGATCAATGGAACCCAGGGATTTTCCTGCGTCGGCAGTTTTCGTTCGGTTGAAGATGCGTTGTATCGGCTGAAAGATCAAAAACCGGACGTGATTTTGACCGATATCGGTTTACCCGGGATGAACGGCATCGAGGGCATCAAAGTTTTGCGCGAAAGTTTTCCCGACACACCGTTTATCGCGCTGACGGTTTACGACGATAACGAACGGATCTTTGCCGCGCTCTGCGCCGGTGCGTGCGGTTATTTGCTGAAAAATACGCCGCCGTCGCGGCTGCTTGAATCTTTACGCGAAGTCGTCAAGGGCGGCGCCCCGATGTCGCCGGAAGTTGCCCGCAACGTGATTTCGATTTTTCGGGATTTTGTGCCGCCGCCCGAAGCCGTTTACCATCTGACACCGCAGGAAAAAGAAATTTTGAAAATGCTCGTCGAAGGACACAGTTATAAAACCGCCGCTGTTCAACTCGAAATCAGTTATCACACGGTTTCATTTCATCTTCGTAATATCTACGGCAAACTGCAGGTCCATTCAAAATCGGAAGCCGTTTCGAAAGCCTTACGCGAAAATTTGGTTTGAAATTTTATCCTCGGAAGCCTGTCAAAAATTGGTTTAGAAGTTGTTTGCAAACTCAAATCTTGTCGCCAACGCCGACCAACCACCTAGCGTAGTGAGGATCACGCCGATTCGGATAAATATCATTGCCGACGCCGAAAGTGTCGAACAATTCTTTGGTGTCGGTGTTCGTCACCTTTGGCGACGCCTCGACTTTGATCGATCAACGTCGTGATTTTCACACCGCTCTGGTGTTGGTCATCTTCGATGACATAAAGCCACATTTTGAGTGTTCAAACAGTTTCAGAACATTTTTTGACTTAAAAATCCTTTTTATTCGTTATTACAAATCCGCAAAGTTTCGACCCTACACGAATTTGTAGTGTTGCAATCCTATTTTGTCTGGCAATATCTCAAAGTATCAGAAAAATAAGTTTATTTAAGGGGAAAACTGCGAGGTTTTTGCGAGGAGAAATGGTTATGAAGAAATTGATTTTTATTTTCGTGTTGGCTTTACTGGTTCCGGCGGCAGCGGCGGCGCAGGGCACCGGTTTTAACTTTCAAGGTCGCTTGAACGACGGCACAAATCCGGCGAACGGCAGCTACGATTTACAATTTCGCCTCTACGACACAATTGCCGGCGGAACGCAAATCGGCGCGGTTGTTTCGCGTCCCGCCACGACATTGAGCAACGGCGTGTTCAGCGTGACGCTCGATTTCGGCGCGACGGCTTTTAATAATCCGAACAGCATTTTTATCGAAATTTCGGTCAAACCGAACGGTTCAACGGTTGCCTACACTATTTTAGGACCGCGCCAGCAATTAACGGTCGTGCCGTTTGCGGTGCGGGCGGCGAACGCGACGAACGCCGACAATGCTGTCAACGCGCAAAATTCAGTAAATTCGCAAAATACGGTCAACGCCCAAAATTCAATCAATTCAACGAACGCAATCAACGCTCAAAATTCAGTCAACGCGACAAATTCACAAAACTCGGTCAATGCGACAAATGCGACCAATGCGACGACGGCAACTAACGCGCTAAGTCTTGGAAACGTGGCGGCTAGCGGTTGGACGCGGCTTAATGTGCAAAACACGGGCGATGTGCTGTTGGACGGACGCTTGCAGATTAACGGAAATGCAACGCAGCTCAGTAATTCCAACGGTCTGGTCAAAGCGATGAGAATGGTTGATGGTGAAACTGTTAATGCTGCCATTTTACGTTGCTACAACGGAAATACCGGCGCAGGCACGACAACCGGAAACTGCGGATTTACTGTCACCGAACCAATTTTCGGCGTTTATAGAATTGACTTCGGATTTCAGATTACAAATCGTTTTGTTTCTATTACTCCCGAATATAACTCCGGCGGTAGTTTGACACAAAGAAATATCGGCGCGAATTACCGGTTCTTCGACAGCACGACCATCGAGGTTTTCACCTTCAAAGCAAATAATGCTGTGGACACGGGAATTGGTAGCTTTACGCTTATCATGTATTAATCTGCCGACAAGTTGGACGAGGTGAAAAACTGCCGCTAACTTTAGATAAAATGCCAGCCAGCTAAATGAGAAAAAGTTTAATGAAAACACAAAAGAACGAAATGAAAATGATTTTTTCGGCAACACTTTTTTCGGCGATTTTTATCTGCTTCGCGCCCGTTGTCGCACAAGCGCAAACAATCTTGAAACCCGGCGAAATCATTTACGGGCGGTTTGTGACAAATCCGAACAGCGGACCGAATTGTTCGACGACATCGGTTTGGGCAGTCGGGCAGGACGGCTCGAACGACCGGCTTTTATTCTCGAACGCCGTGCATCCGCGTATCTCGCCCGACGGACGCTTTATTATGTTCAAACGCTTTTCTCCGAGCGCGCTGTGCATTCCGTTTGCGGCGGGCGCGGAGATTTGGATTCGGGAATTGGCGACGGGCAGAGAAACACGGATGGCGGAATTCACCCAACCGTTCGTCACTTTCTTCGCGCCCGAAACCAATCGCGCCGACAATCAAATTATGTTTGATACAAGCGGCGTCGTCTGCCGCGTGAATCTCGACGGGACAAACCGCTTTTGCAGCAATTTAGGGACGACACAAGCCGATTTTAGTTACCCGACGGTGCGCGGCGGCGACTATCTGACCGTCATCCAGAGCGAAGGAATAAACGCCCCTGCCGGCGGTCTTTACACATTTAATTACAATTTGACGAATCCGCAGAAAATTCCCAATACATCGCGCACCGACGAAAGCCCTTCGTGGTCAAATGACGGACAGAAAATCGCCTACGGCTTTGTGCC
>CADEFG010000482.1 GCA_902826505.1 uncultured Acidobacteriota bacterium | reverse complement strand
AAATGGATGGTGCGTGCTGTTCTTCCGGTAACAGTCGGTTGTCGAAGGACGAAAAACATTTAAATCCGCTTGGCCGTCGCGATCGTAATTGGCAGCAAACGGAACATCTCCGTTTAGTCCGAACTGGTATGACGAATAAACACCATTACTGCTATTCAATCGATGCCAAATACCATTCGACGGACGAAACACCGCGACATCAAATTTGTTATCGCCATCAAAATCGGCAGGTGTCGGAATGTCTGTTGAAAGCCCGAAACTAATGATGTCGACAGTATTATTCAGACTTTTTAAGCGAAACCAAATGCCGTTGCGGTAAACGGCGGCGTCGGTTTTACCGTCACCGTCATAATCCGCCGGAACCGGTTTGTCGCCGTTTAGACCAAATTGATAAATACTAAAATCGCCCGTCCCGCTGTTGGCAATATACCAGGCACCGCTTGATGCCCGAAATACCGCGACATCAGCTTTTCTATCTCCATCAAAATCATACTGGGTTGTCGTCGGCAAAGTCGCCTGCGAATTATTTTGCAAATTGCCGTTTTGTCCATACGCAACGGATCCCAAAATAAAAAACGAAAACCCCAGTAAAATTGAAAAACTCTGTAGAATAGAAAAAAATTTCGACATTTAAACCTCCGACGAATTATCTTTTTGTTGATTTGAATAAGCGAGATTTAGAATGGATTAGGGTAAGTTGAATCAAATGTTTGAACAAAATAAAGACAGGTCTTTAGCCTCATCTTATCCGGCTCAAATACACATCAAGCTTACGAAATAAAACTTATTTTCGTTGAATTTGTGGGAAATTAATTTAGCTTAAATTATTATCTGACTACTTAAATCAAACTGTTCTTCGTAGTTTGATTGATACCTAATGTAAATTCTAAATTGCTTCAGGGGGAATCCTTACTAATAATATTACAGTTGAAATAGCTGCACTATTCCAGAAAACAAAACCGGGTTTTGATGCTTAATGTCCTTTAAATTGTTAAATTAATTTTAGCAATGAACTTTGCGACTTTGTTTCTATCAATAATATTAAATTAATTTTTATGTCCGGCGCAACGCAAGATTCGCTTTTTTGTTTATTGTCTGGTGAACTGCTTCAACTTTTCATCGCCGGAAACGCCCTGAATCAGCAATCGATTCGCCCTCTGTTTAGGCAATAACTGTTCCATAGACGCTTTCTTTACTTAAGACCGCGCGTTCCGCTTCTCTGCCTTCGAAAACATTAATATCACTTAAAAATAAAGTGGTCGCCGTCACATCGACTGCGATTTTTTGCCACACCATTTTGGGACACTAATGCAAAATAACCGCTTGAAAATATCAATTGGTTGATGGCGGAGTTTTATCTGCTTTGCGTCACAAATTCGAAAGCAGATTTTTATGCCAGATTCTCAAAATTATCAAACTACGCCAATTGCAAGATAAGAAAAATAACTTGGCGGTTTGCGCCGCTCTGAAGTTTGCGCGCCCACGAAGTTTCAAGACGCGACCATTCGGAAGCGTTTAAAACTCCGCTTTCCAACGTTTCGAAACCCGCCGCTGCATATTTCGGAATCAAAAAATTTTTAAGATATTCGGTCGAAAGTTTTGGCAATGCGAGCCGTTCGATCTCCGTCCGATCGCGCTCTTCGTCAATCCCGATGACGATTTCCAGCTGGCATTCGGGCGCACCGAGGCGGCGCAAAGACGCAAGGATATTTTCATCGCCCGTGACAACGGCGCGAAGCAGACTGCCCCACGGAAAATGGATGTGAATCTCGTCCGCCGAGGCGTTGAGCTCTTCGGGAAGATCTTCGATTGCCGCCTGAATAAAGAGAACATTAGCCAACCCGCCTTTCGCCGGTTTACGCGTCGCCTTCATCGAGATTTTCTCGAGCGGCGCGGCGTTCGCGTCGATCCCGATGTAGAATTTTCGCGGGTTCAATCGGGCAGACCGATAGACAAAGCGCCCGTCGCCCGTCCCGATGTCGATGACGACACCTTCGCCTGTATGGTTCAATAAGTTTTCGGAATTCCTCTTGGTCGAGTTATCAGATTGTGCTGCCACGAATTGCTTTGATCATCAGTTTAATTCCTTCTTCGTTTTTGAGATTATAGATTTTTACCGGCAAAAACTCAAGAAGTTCGGTTTTGAAAAATCGGCGCGAGCCGGGCTTTTATTGCTTCGGCATAAGTCTTCGAGCCTTCGATATTCGGGTGACCGATGCCTGCCAGCTCGCAAAAACGCATCGAATAATCGACCTCGTTATTTTTGGTCAAATCGGCAAGTTCACGGCGGCAAGCGGCTGATCTTTGATCGTAAATCTCGTCTTCCGAACGACCTTTTTTCGCCATTCCCCAGAGCAGCGATTTTTTTGTGCCGAAACAATTTTCTTCGGTGATCGGCGATTTGATAAAGATCGCTTGCCGGCGTCCGAGTTTGGAATTGAGCCGGTCAACCGCTTTTTGCAGTTCGAGAGCGGAATTTTCCGCCCAGAATTTTGAACGATTGATGATTTTTTGACGAATGATTTTCAAGATCGGTTTCGTCAGCGGATTATTCAAAAGCGGTTTGGTCATTCGCGGAAATTCGTATAATTCCAAAATCGCGTTAAAAACTTTCTGTGTCGCGCTTTTTTTTGAAACCATCGGATAATAACCGACGACCGCGATCAGCGCATTCGGAAAAATTTCGGCGGAATGTTCGAGCAACTCGAACATTTTCTCAAAACAGTATTTCGGAACCTGTTCGCGAAAATTTTTCTGACTGCCGAAAATATTGAGAATATTGCCGACCGCGATGTCGGCAATGCTGCCCGTAAGCATCACGAGATTGACGGCGTGCGGATTTTGGTATTCCGCGCGCGCGCTGTCGAGCTGCGCCCAAATGCTCGGAAAACCCGTGCTCAGTTCGGGATTATAAAATGTATTTTCCGGCTTGTTGGCTTTTCGCAAGACTTCGGCTTCGTCGTCGTGCAGAGTGATCGTCGCGCCGGAATGCGCTTTGGTTTTGAGATTAACCATGCGTTTGCCGGCGAAAAATTCCTTTTCGAGCCATTCTTTGACGAGAAAATAGAATTTATGTTCTTCCTGTAAACCCTGTCCGAAAATCAGCGAATCGCCGACGACCAGAAACTCGAACGGCGCCGCCGTTTCGGGCAAATTAAAAGACGGAAAAACATTTCGGACAGTAAAAAAACCCGCAGAAAAGGCTCCGAATTGTTTTAAAAATTGACGGCGCGAAAAATTTGTCATTGAACTTTGCTTCCAAAAGTTTGCAAATATTTACCCTTTTTCGACCGTGAAAGATATTTGTTTTAGTTTTTATTACCAAAAAGAAAGTCACAAATTATTGCTTCAACATAAATCATAAAAAATAAACCCATTAACAAAAAAGGAAACCTGCCTATCATAAACATTAAGAATTGAAAGCCTTCTGAATTAGCGTAGGTATCACCAATCGGTTGAGCAAGAATTGAAGTTATATACCAATAGCAATACAAACAACAACCGATTGCCCAAAGCAAAAGAGTCAAACTAATCACTCCCCATTTTGCATTTACGGTCATAAATTAGCGCGGAACTTCGACGGTTTTGATGATGTCCGAGATCACCGCGTCGGTCGTCGCGCCGTCGAGTTCGGCTTCGGCGCGTAAGGCAAGCCGATGCCTGAGAACCGGCGCGGCAACATCGCGAATATCGTCGGGCGTCACGAAGTCGCGTCCGCGAATGGCGGCGAGCGCTTTTGAACAAAGCAGCAGCGCGACCGACGCGCGCGGGCTGGCGCCGTAGAGAATCGTCGGATGCGAGCGCGTTTTGCGGATCACTTCGACGATATATTTCTGGACGCCCGGTTCCATTCGCATCGCCCGGATCTCGGCGCGGCAATGCTGGATCGCGGCAACGTCTTCGAGCGGCAGAACGTTGATCTGTTCCAAACGGCGCGAGTTAAAACCCGCGTCCCACCGCGCGACGATTTCGAGCTCGGCTTCGGGCGACGGGTAATCGATCAAAATTTTCAGCAAAAATCTGTCTAATTGCGCTTCGGGAAGCGGGTAAGTTCCCTCGTATTCGATCGGGTTTTCGGTCGCCAGCACGGTAAACAGCGGCGAGAGCTGATAGCCGTCGCCGTCGATCGTCGTCTGGCGTTCTTCCATCGCTTCGAGCAGTGCGGCTTGCGTTTTCGGCGGCGTCCGGTTGATCTCGTCGGCAAGCAGAATGTCGGTAAAGATCGGACCGTGCCGCAAACTGAATTCCGAAGTCTGCATATTGAAAACATTCGTTCCGGTAATATCGGACGGCATCAGATCGGGCGTAAATTGAATCCGCGAAAATTGGGCGCCGATGATTCTGGCAAGCGTTTTGACGGTCAAAGTCTTCGCCGTTCCCGGCACGCCTTCAATCAGGGCGTGTCCTTCCGCCAGAATCGCGACGAGAATTTGTTCGATCACTTCGTCCTGCCCGACAATGACTTTGCGAAGTTCATTCAAGATATGTGCAACGGTTGATGG
>CADEFG010000481.1 GCA_902826505.1 uncultured Acidobacteriota bacterium | reverse complement strand
ATTCAACTTCGCCTTTTTTGATACCTCGCGGCTCTGCCGCGCGGAATTTCATTTTCCAAATCCGCCGACTTGTTTGAATTTTTCGCGAAACTTTTCATCATGACCGACCGTCATCAAATTTTGAAGACAGAGCCAGACGTGCGTCAATTCGTGTTTGAGTATGTTCGTCAGCTGTTTTTGGTTGGCGTTTTGAAAAAAGGCTTTCTTAAGAAAAATAATCGGTTGGTCCGGGCTTTCGCACGTCGTATAAGCGACGCCGCGTTCGGTATTGGAGCCTTCTTTGTTGATGATCTCGTCTTTGATAAAGACCCGAACGGACGGCATTTTATCAAATAAAGGCAACAAAGCGTCGGTTTGCGCCTGAAGTTTTTCGTCAACCGTAAAATTTTCCGCCGGAATTATTTTAACTTCCTCGATTGCCGGAAACGGGGTTTGATCTTTCAGAAGAAAAAATAATAAGGATGCGGTAAAAATGATTATTGTAAAGCTGAAAACCGACTTCTTAAGCATTTGATTGTTGTTCAGAGTTCAAACTCAAAGTTTGAATTTACAAATTTATTTCAAATTTGGAGTTTGAACTCCGAACCAATTTATGGTTTCAAACGGTAAAGCATTCGCGGAAAGGGAATTGTTTCGCGAACATGTTCGATACCGCACATCCAGGCGGTCGCGCGTTCGATGCCCATTCCGAAACCGGCGTGCGGAACCGCCCCGAACCGCCGCAGATCGAGATACCATTCAAACGATTCCTTCGGCAAATTATGTGCTTCGATCTGTTCTTCCAAAAATTTGAGATCAAATGCACGTTCGCCGCCGCCGATGATCTCGCCGTAACCTTCGGGTGCGAGCAGGTCAGCGCCGAGCGCAAGTTCCGGACGATCTTGATCGCGTTCAAAGTAAAATGCCTTGATCACGGCAGGGAAATGATGCACAAAAACCGGCGCGTCGAATTGTTTTGAAATATAAGTTTCGTCGGGCGCGCCAAAATCGCCGCCCCATTCGAAATCGTTTTCGAGTTCGCCTTTCACAAAACCTTCTTTGAGCAATTTCACCGCGTCGTCATAATGAACACGCGGGAAATCTGTCGCCAGAATCGCTTCGAGTTTTGTAATATCGCGTTCGAGAACGGTCAACTCCTCACGCCGGTCGGCTAAAACCCGTTCGACGATAAATTTTATCAAACCTTCGCCGAGCGTCATCACGTCATCGAGCTGCGCGTAAGCCATTTCCGGTTCGACCATCCAGAATTCAGTTAAATGACGGCGAGTTTTTGATTTTTCGGCGCGGAAAACCGGACCGAAAGCGTAACTTCTACCGAAGCTCGCGGCGGTCGCTTCGTTATAAAGCTGTCCTGATTGAGTTAGATATGCTTTATCGTCGTCAAAACAATCGACTTCAAAAAGCGTCGTTGTGCCTTCGCAGGCGGCGGGCGTGAAAATCGGCGTGTCCGCGAGTATAAAACCGTTATCGTCAAAATAATCGCGGACGGCTTTGATCACCGTGTGGCGAATCTTCAAAACGGCGTGTTGTTTTTTCGAGCGAATCCAAAGATGACGGTTATCCATCAAAAATTCAGTGCCGTGTTCTTTCGGCGTGATCGGATAATCGTGCGCGTTCTGGATGATTTCCAGCCCTGTGACGTCCAGTTCAACACCGATCGAAGAACGTGTATCTTCTTTGACCGTGCCGCGGACAATGATCGAAGATTCTTGTCCAAGCGATTTCGCGTTTTCAAAAAGTTCTTCGTTATTCGGTTTGAAAACGACGCATTGGACGATTCCGGTACCGTCGCGCAATTGCAAAAAGACAAGCTTGCCGCTCGACCGCGAATTGTAAAGCCAGCCTTTCAGCGTCACTTCTTTGCCGATATGATCTTTTAGTTCATTTATATAAGTTTGATTCATTTACCATTTCCTTTTTTCGTAATCTTTTTTCGTATATTTACCGTCTCCGTCCAAATCCGAATGGTCGCCCTTTTTGATAATGCTCAGTAAATAGGCGCATTCGTGCTGCGAACCGCCGACTTTTCTTAAAACTTCGAGCTGATGTTGATTGCATTTTGCTTCGGAATCCGCACCGGTATGCGGTTCTTTATCGGCGTATTGTTTGGAATGAAGCGAGTCATGCGCGATCGTGCTGGCAAGCCAGGTCAGCGACGTTTCAAATGTCGGTTTGGCGATGTCGTAAATTTTGTTATAAACATCCATCCCCGATTTTTCGCCGGCACGGATTTTTACAATGTAAGTTGTAACGATGCCGTGCGCCGTTGCCGCCTTGGTTTTTAGTAAATCCAATGCCTTGTTGATTTTGTCCGTAAAATCAGGGTCTTTTACAAATTGGGCGTTGGCTTCGATAATCATCGATTTAGCTCCGTTCGGTTTTTCCTTTGATTTAGATCGCCGGAAATTTAATAAAATTTCCCGTGCTTTGGAAACTACTTTTCCTAAAATTTTAATTGAAAAGTTTGTTTGAAACAAAAGCAATATAATAGCAAATTTTCCGGGTATTTTTATACTTCGCTTGACTTATTCGATAAGTGTAACTATTCTGGTTACACTTATGGCGGGAAATTCAAGATTGGCAACGGCAATCCATGTCGCGGGAATGCTTTCATTTACCGATAAATTGCCGCAAACCTCAGACAATCTTGCCCAGAGCGTCAATACAAATCCGGTCGTGATTCGCCGAATTGTCGGTTTATTAACAAAAAACGGGATTGTTAAAGTAAAAATGGGCGCGGGCGGTGGTGCTTGTCTCGCGAAAAAACCGGAAGAAATTACTCTGGCGGAAATCTATCTGGCGCTTGAAGAGAACACGGTTTTTGATGTTCCGCAGCTCGACGAAACTCATAATTGTTATTTAAGCCGAATCGTGCGACCCGTCTTATCGGAAGTTTTGCAAAAAGCCGAAGAACATTTATTGGAAGGTTTGCGCCGGGTCACGCTCGCGGATGTGATCGTTAAAGTAAGGATGCGAATGATCGAACAACTAAACTGCACGGTGATAAAAAAGGATGGCTGAAGAAAAAAAGAAGAAAAAAATTGATTACTCACGCGCCTGGGTCGAAGCCAGACAGTTGATCTGGAATTATCGCTGGCGGCTTTTGATCGGTTTGGGCTTAATGCTCATCAGTCGCGCCTCGGGTTTTGTTCTGCCTTATTCGACCAAGATACTGGTTGACGATGTTTTCGGCAAAAGCCAGTACGGATTGCTCTTTTGGGTTGCCGTGGCGGTCGGGGTTTCAACCATCATCAGCGCGATCACTTCATTTGCGCTTTCGCAGGTTCTCGGTGTCGCCGCCCAACGTGCGATCACCGAGATGCGCAAACGAATTCAGTCGCATATCGAGCGGCTGCCGACCTCGTATTTCGATTCGACGCAAACCGGACAGCTCATTTCGCGAATCATGCGCGATGCCGAAGGCATTCGCAATCTGGTTGGCACCGGTCTCGGGCAAATCCTCGGCGGAATTTTATCGGCGCTGGTTTCGATGATCGTCTTGCTTTATTTGAATTGGCAAATCACTTTAATAACCTTGTTTGTGCTGGCGGCTTTCGGCTGGGTTTTGAGTTACGCCTTCAAACAGCTTCGCCCGCTATTTCGAGATCGCGGCGAGATCGAAGCGCAGGTTACGGGTCGTTTGAACGAAGGTTTGGGCGGCATCCGGATCGTCAAAGCTTATACCGCCGAAAAGCGCGAAGAAATTTCGTTCGCCCGCGGCGCGCACCGGCTTTTTCGAAATATCGCCAAAGCTCTGACCGGAGTTTCGGCAACCGGCGCATTTGCCAACGTCATTATCGGCGCGATCGCCGTTATTATGATCTATTTTGGCGGAAGCGCGGTCATCGCCAATATTCAAAACCCGGCAGCGGGAATGACTTCGGGCGATTTTGCAATGTATATCGCTTTTACGATTTTTATGGTGATGCCGATCGTTGACCTTGCCAATATCGGCACGCAAATTACCGAAGCCTTTGCCGGTTTGGATAGAATTTCCGAGGTTTTTGCAATGAAAACCGAAACTGACGAAGACAAATCGAAACAAGCCTTGGCAACCGTTGACGGCACAATTGATTTTCGGGACGTGCATTTTGAATACGAAGAAAACGTGCCTGTTTTGAAAGGCGTATCATTTCATTCCGAAGCCGGGACGACAACCGCTTTGGTCGGTTCTTCGGGTTCGGGCAAATCAACGATTCTGAGCTTGGTTTTGAATTTTATTCAACCAACGGCGGGGCAAATCTCGATCGACGGAAAAGACCTGCAAACGGTTAAATTACAGGATTATCGGCGCCAGCTCGGCGTCGTTTTGCAGGACAATTTTCTGTTTGACGGGACGATTCTGGATAATATTCGGTTTTCGAATCCGCAGGCGAGTTTGGAAGAAATCCGCGAG
Source organism: uncultured Acidobacteriota bacterium (assembly GCA_902826505.1). Taxonomy (GTDB): domain Bacteria; phylum Acidobacteriota; class Blastocatellia; order Pyrinomonadales; family Pyrinomonadaceae; genus JAFDVJ01. The sequence continues at coordinate 115 of CADEFG010000481.1, read as the reverse complement.
GTTTGCGTGATCGCCAACGCCGATGAATTTATCGAAAAGTTTCCCGATGGTTATAAAACGATCGTCGGCGAACGCGGCGTCAAGCTTTCCGGCGGGCAACGCCAGCGAATTGCCA
>CADEFG010000480.1 GCA_902826505.1 uncultured Acidobacteriota bacterium | reverse complement strand
GACGGTTTGAGGTCACGATGGACGATCAGATTTTGATGCGCGTAGGAAACTGCCGAGCAAACTTTGCGAAAAAGTTCGAGCCGTTCTTCGAGCGAAAATTGGTGCGCCTCGCAAAACTTTGTAATCGGCAAGCCTTCGATATACTCCATCACAAAATACGGCAAGCCGTCCGGGGTTGTGCCGACATCGAGAAGCCGCGCAATCAAAGGATGTTCGAGATTGGCGAGAATTTGGCGTTCCATCACAAAACGCTTGAGCACGGCAGCGGTATCCATTCCGCGTTTGATAAGTTTGAGCGCCACCTGTTGCGAGAAAGACTCATTCGTGTGGGCGGCGCGATAAACCGTGCCCATCCCGCCCTGCCCGATCTCCTCTAAAATCTTGTAAGAATCGATCGTTTTACCGATATTGGCGTCGGTTTCATCGACCAGACCGATTTCAATCATCGCGGATTCAGCGATAAATTGGGCGGCGTTTTCGTGTGCTTTGATCAATTTTTTTAATTGAATTCGAAAATCTTCGTCGCAGTTTTCCACAAATTTCGCCCGTTTATCGACCGGTAAATCAATCGCTTGATTAAATGCATCTTTTAACTTGTCCCAATTTATGGAGTCCATAGTTGTCCTTAATTTATTTGAAGATTTGTATTATTCAAATAGCTGTGGTTTTGCCATCTCAGCGACGATTTAGGCACAGGCTTTGTTTATTTCAGTCTTGGCTCGCATTTTTCGATTTTTTCACGGACTTCGGCGGGCTTTTTCGCGTCCGATTCGAGAATCGTCCCGGCGCGTTGTAATTCCTGCCAGATTGCCAAACTTTGGTCGTAACGGTTTTTCGCCTGTTTCGAATCCTGCGAAAAATAATAATCGCCCAAACTTTCGTAAAGTTTTGCCGTAATCGCGCGACCGTTCGGCGTTTCGGGGCTCGCCGCGGCAAGTCGCTCGCGGATTTCCAATGCTTTGAGATAGCCGCTCAAGGCTTCCGTTCGATTGCCCAATTTTAAGAGAACTGCACCGATTTTTACATAATCTTCCGAAAGATTCGCGGCAGTTGAAGCATTTGAAGGGTCGGCTTTGGCATTAGCTTCTTCGATTTCGATGGTTTTGCGGTAAAAATTCAAAGCCTCGCGCAGGTTTCCGGCTTTTTCAAACATTTCGGCGAGAAAATAAAAAGCGACGCCCAAATCGCCGCGCGATTCCGAGCTTTCGGGATTGGCGGCGACCGCCTTCTCGCACATTTCAACGCATTTTCGCTGATTCGCGATTGCTTCGGTCATCTGCCCGAGTTCCGAATAGTTGCGGGCGATTTTGTGAAAATCAACTTGCACGTCGCGGCGCGCGAGGGCGTTGGACGGGTCGAGCGAAAGAGTTTTTTCGTCCACCACGAGCGATTTTTGCTGAATTTCCAAAGCCTCGCGATATTTTCCCAACTTGAACAAAACATCACCGATGCGCCCGAAAGCCGTCATCGCCGCGCGTTGCGAATCCGTGTCGTTTTCTATAACGAGCGGCTGTAAAATCGCGTAAGCCGTCCGCTGAGTTGCCAGCGCTTCATCGAGCTTGCCGTCTTCTTCGAGCGCGTCGCCGAGCAGGACGCTGTTTTTTCCTAAATCGCGTTTGAGATCGCTGTCGTTGGGATTTTCGGCGATCAGATCGCTCATGATGGAATGGCTTTGGCGGAAATTTTCGATTCCTTCAGAAAGTTTACCGCTCATTGCCAAAGCCGAGGCAAACCGCGTGTGCAAAGTGGCTAAATCGCGTTTAGCCATCGGCATCGAATCCAAAAGCGCAAACGCTTTGCCGTAATTTTCGAGCGCGGCGGGAACGTCATCCGTAACCTGCGAGAGATGTCCGACCATCTGATAAGTCCGCGTCAGATCAAGTTTGATTTGTTCGTTGCCGGGATTTTCCCGAAACAATTTTTCGCGGATCGTCAAGGATTTTTTAAAACTCTCCAAACCGCCGCCGTAATCGCCAAGACTCGATTTTGCCGGTGCGCCCTGCACTTCGCCGACCTTGAAATAAGCGGCGGCGAGCTCGTTTTGCAGGGAAGCGTCCGCGATATTTTCCGCCGCCAGATTGTCGAGATAACGAAGCGCGTCCTTGACCATTTTTTCGCGCAGCCCGGTCGAGCCGGGCAGTTTGGCAATTCCGTCGTGATATTCAAACAAAACCGTATTGGCGAGTTGGCGCACCTCTCTAAAACGTCGTTCGGCGCGGTCGCGTTCCTGATTGGCGCGATACGCCTGCCAGGCAGTCACGGCGGTTGCCGCCAGTAAAGTTAAAACGATCAAACTGCCTGCCAACACGCCTGTCCGATGCCGTTTGACAAATTTGTTAAATCTGTAAAATGCCGTATCAGCCGTCGCCGAAACGGGCAGTCCGACGAGATGGCGGCGAATGTCTTCGGAAAATTCCTGCACCGAATTGTAGCGCCGTTCCGGTTCTTTGCGCAGCGCTTTTAAGATAATGTTGTCCAAATCACCGCGCAGCAATTTTAGGTTTTGGATTTTGGATTTTGCATTTGGCGTTTCGCCGACAGTTTCCTTGCCTTCGTAAGTTAAAGTGTCCGCTTCCGACTTGGAACTTGAGCCTTGCGACTTAAAACTAACAACCGCCGAAGGACGAAGCGGTTCTTCGGTCAAAATAACCTGAGCGACTTCTTCGGGCGAACGGCTTTCAATTTTGTAGGGTCGCTCGCCCGTCAACAGTTCATACAACACCACCCCCAAACTGTAAACATCGCTCGCCGTCGTGACCGGCAGTCCGCGAATTTGTTCCGGTGAAGCGTATTCGGGCGTCATCAGCCGAAACATCGTCGCGGTCGCGTCCGTCGTAGCAATCGACCAATCGGGATTCAAAAGTTTGGCGATCCCGAAATCGAGGAGTTTCGGCGTGCCGTCGGCGGTCACTAAAATATTCGACGGTTTGAGGTCACGATGGACGATCAGATTTTGATGCGCGTAGGAAACTGCCGCACAAACTTTGCGAAAAAGCTCAAGCCGTTCCTCGATCGAAAATTGGTGCGCCTCGCAAAAGCGCGTGACGGGCAAGCCTTCGATGTGTTCCATCACAAAATACGGCAAACCGTCCGGGGTTGTGCCGCCGTCAAGCAGGCTTGCGATATTCGGATGTTCGAGATTGGCGAGAATTTGGCGTTCCATCACAAAACGCTTGAGGACTTCCGCTGTGTCCATTCCGCGTTTGATCAATTTGATCGCGACTTTTTTGTTATATGATTCATCGGCTTTGACGGCGCGATAAACCGTGCCCATCCCGCCTTGCCCGATCTCTTCTAAGATTTGGTAATCGTCAATTTGTTTACCGAGATAAAGATCGGTTTCATCTACCAATCCAACATCAACAAACGCCGATTCAACGATAAATTCGGCGGCGTTTTCGTGAGCTTTCAAAAGTTTTCCAACCTTTTCGCGCAAATTCCCGTCGTATTTTGCCAAAAATGTTGCGCGTTCGGTTTCCGGCAAATCAATTACCGCGTTAAATATTTCCTTTGTTTTTTGCCATTCACCGGTTTTCATTTTTCACCGCAACTTACCTTGAAAGCTCGACAAAAACGCCAATTCCAAACAACGCCAAGCCCAAACCCGCAAAGCCCAAAGCCATCACGATCAGGCAGCCGGGCACAAACCACAAAATCATCGCCGAATCTATTTCGGCTTGGCTTGGATTGATCAGGTTATAAACAACCGGGACTCTTTGCCCGACTTGATAGGAAGGCGGCTGAGTCCCGAATTCCGATTGAAATTTGAAAATTTGCCCGTTCGGAACGGGAAACTCGACTTGCGGGCAATAAAGATATCCGCTTTTCCCCATGATTTTCCCAAAGCCGCTGACGATTCCGGCAGTTTTGCCTGAACCGGCAAGTTGGCGGCGAACCTTGAAAACGGAGAAAATTCCGTTTATCAAAACTCCGAGCCCGATCAAAACAAACAAAAATCCAACGAAAATCATCATTTTACAAACGCCTGCACCGAATCGAAACAAATTGAATTTGTCCCGCACATTACGCGCAAAAACTATCCAAAGCAGCTCAAAATTTATTTTTCGCTTATTTTTTCAAAGAGCCACGCCCTTGCAAAAGTCCATTCGCGTTTGACGGTCGCCGGGGATATTTTCAAAACTTCGGCAGTTTCTTCGATCGTCAAACCGCCAAAATATCGAAGTTCAATGATCTTTGCCTGTTTCGGATCAATTTCTTCGAGTTCGGACAAAGCCAAATCGAGTTCGATCAGATTTTCGTTCGCCTCGACCGAAATTTCACCGATGTCTTCGAGAAAAACCTTTTCGCCGCTGCCGCGTTTTGAGGCGGTGTGGCGCCGCGCATTATCAAGCAGAATACGCCGCATCGCCTGCGCCGAAAGCGCGAAAAACTGCGCGCGGTTTTGAAAATTGACGGAATGCTGGTCGATCAATTTGAGATAGGCTTCGTGAACCAGCGCGGTTGTTTGCAAAGTTATATTTTGGCGCTCGCTTTTGAGGTAACTGTGCGCCAGC
>CADEFG010000479.1 GCA_902826505.1 uncultured Acidobacteriota bacterium | reverse complement strand
AAATTTACGCTGAATTTTACAAAGCAACAAAATGAAACTAATCCTGACAGCCGTCGAAAAATCGCTTGCCGAAGCGTGGCGCAAATTTTGCGGCGATTTGGATTTTGTGACAGTGCATCAAGGCTCGATCCTTGACGTTGAATGCGATGCGGTCGTCAGTCCGGCGAACAGCTTCGGGTTTATGGACGGCGGGATTGATGCGATTTATTTATCGCACTTCGGCTACGATTTGCAGCGGCGCGTGCGGCGGCAGATTTTCGAACATCATCACGGCGAACTTGTCGTCGGAAATGCCGACGCGGTCGAAACCGGTAATGAATCGATTCCTTTTCTGATCGTTGCGCCGACGATGCGCGTGCCGATGATCTTGACGGACACGGTTAATCCCTATTTAGCGGCGCGTGCGATTTTCAATCTCGTCAAACACAAAACTTTTCTTTCGGGTTCGTTTGAAAATCAGCCGATTGCCGAATATATCAAAACCGTCGCCTTGCCCGGTTTGGGAACAGGCGTCGGACGCGTCGGTTTTAACACCTGCGCTCATCAGGTTCGCAGGGCGATTGACGATGTGCTACTGGAAAATTACACGATGCCGCAATCGTGGGCGGAAGCGTCTGAACGACATCAACTTTTATATACAGACAAATTGAAACGGCTTCAATATTGAATTAAAACCTAATAATATGAAATCTATTGAACCAGCGCCCGTCAAACCCGATATTTCCTTTGATATTCTCGAAAAGATCGACATTCGCGTCGGAACGATCGAGCGGGTCGAAGATGTCGCGGGTTCGGATAAATTGGTGCGTTTGACCGTCGATTTCGGCGATCGCAAAAGAAATATTTTGGTCGGAATGAAGCAGGAACGCGCCAATCCGCAGGAAATCGAAGGCAAACAGGCACTCTTTGTCGTCAATCTGCCGCCCAAGAAAATGATGGGCGAATTGAGCGAAGGAATGCTTTTCGACATCGGTTACGCCGACGGATTAACGCCCGTTTTAGCCGTTCCCGAAAGTCCGCTCCCGAACGGCACGCGTGCCGGATAATGCCCGCGCCGGTTACTTTGTCTGCCCGGACGGCACGAAATCAAATTTCCCCTTTCCGTCTTGATAAAACACGCACTCGCTTCCCGCGCGGCAGCCGCTGACATGCGTCCAATCCGCCGGCATCAGCACGACCGATCCCGGACCAAAATCCTTCGCCGAAGCGGCATCCGTGCCGGTGTACCAGACGCCGCTGATGATCACATTTTTCAGTTCACTGCTATGCGAATGCAACTCGTTGTCAGTTCCGGCGGGAACCTTGCGCATCTGCGTGTATTCGCCCGTTTTCGGATCGCCTGAAAGCACCGCGAACTGCATTCCTTCTCTTTCGGGAAGCGCCGTCCATTTCAGCTCCGTAAACGAGACCATCAGCGGCGTGCTCGTCTTGTTGACGGTGGCGGCAGGTTTGTCCGCCTTGTCAGTGCATGCCGTTGTCAAAAAAATTCCTGTCGCCAACAAAACCAGAAAAAGTCTGTTCATGTAAACCTCCGTTTATCTGAAAAATTCATACAATGCCAAAAATGTTTCGGTCAGTCAGTCTCATTACCGAGATTTGTTTTGATATTATATTTTAAGAATTTTCTGCCGGAAGAATCCTGAAAAAGCGATGAAATTTTGATGAGAAATTTATGAAAAGATAGTAGCTCATCACAAAAAGAGTCCGCTGAAAATGCCCGGACTCGATTTCGATGATTGGTCTGTCCCGCTTGATAAAAGCGGATAATTATGCAGAAACAACTGCAAACTATTTCCAGCGTTTCTCTTTTTTGAATTTGGTGATGATCATCTCGCGGCGCATTTTGGGCAGATGGTCGATAAAAAGTTTGCCGTCGCAATGGTCGGTTTCGTGCAGAAAACAGCGCGCCGCGTAGCCCTCGGCTTCGCGCTCGAACCATTCGCCTTTTAAGTTCTGGGCGCGTAATGTCGCTTTTGCCGGACGGATGACGACCGCCGGAACTTTGCCGACCGAGAGACAGCCTTCGGACGACGATTGTTCGCCTTCGCTGGCGATGATCTCGGGATTGGCGGCGACGAGCTTGATGTCTTCGCAATCCATCACGAAGAGTCGCAGGTTCAAACCGATCTGCGGCGCGGCAAGTCCGACGCCATCCGCGTCATACATCGTTTCAAACATGTCTTCGCAGAGCTTTTCCAATTCTTCGTCGAATTTTTCGACCGGCTTGCCGATCTGCGCTAAAACTTCTTCGGGATATTCGGTGATTTTTCTAATGCTCATCAGTTCAATTAAGAATTAAGAATTAAAAATTAAAAATTGAGGAGCTAAAAATAAAACTTAATTCCTAATTTTTAATTCTTAATTCGAGGTTTATCGCGGAATAACGCCGCGCCGCGAGCTGCGGTGAAAATCGCGCTTGGCAAAAAATCCTTTTTCCTCGCGCTGCAGGCATTCCCAGCAAACGTTTCGCATTTCGTTGGACGGGCTCAGAAAATTATTGTAATGCGTCATTTCGCGGTCGCATTCGGAACATCTGACCGCCGTTTTTTCCATTTCTTTCGGGTCATTTGATTCAATCATTTTACTTTTTCCTCAAAAGTCGAACTTTTTCCTTATAAAAATCTTTTTCTTCGATTATAGTGTAATTCGCCTTCACAAAATTTTCCAAAGGCTCGCACGAACTCTTTTCGGCGCATTTATCGTTCGTCAAAAGCCAGATTTCCTCAGCTTCCGCCGGAACTTCCGAGATAATAAACGCGGTTTGCGCGCGCCACGCGCCCGCGCTTCCCGCTTCGGATTCAATTTCCCAATCGAAAAACCTCTCGTCCGGCAAAATCTTGTTCGCGCCTTTGTAATTATACGGCAAACAGAGCGCATCGAAAGCCGTGAAAACGATTATCGGCTGATGCGGCTTTTCACGGCGCTCGATAAATGCGCCGACGCGCGCCCAATCGCCGCGTTTTGCCGCGTTCGGATAAAGCGTAAAAAGCGAATACGAAAACAGAATCGCGAAAACCGGCGCAAAGAAAATCCACGTCGAGCGCGGCAGAACATTTATCAAAAAGGTGAAGACGAACAATATACACGGCACGAACAAAACCGTCGCGTGACGCATTTCAACATAATTTGCGCCGAGCAGAAAATAGGCGGCAAACAAAAACGCACCCACGGTTGCGGCGATCACGCCAAACAGCAAGATATTCGGGTCAAAATAGATAGTCGAAAAGCGAATCGAGCCGTTATCTTTTTGAGCGGCGCGCAAGGTTTGTCTGAGTTTGTAAATCTGCCGTGCAAACAAAACGGCGACCGCCGCGATCCCGACGCGCACCAGCCAAACTCTGCAAAACGAGATCCACGTTTGCTCTTCGGGCGTAAAAAGCTCGGTCGGGAAAACGAATCGCAGAAAATGATTCCAGAGAATCTGCAAACCTTCGACAATCGATTTGTCGGGCTGAAATCCGGCGGTATTCACGCCAAACTGCTGTTTGATCGCCCAAACAAGCGGCAAAATCGTCAGTCCGACAAAGAGCATCTGCAAAAAATACTGCCGGGCTTTCGCAAATTTGCGAAAAACCAGCAGCGCAATAAAACCGCCGACGAGCAGAAACCCGAGATAATAATTCGTGTAAAGCGCAACGATCGCCGTCAGAACATAAAAAATCTGCGCTCTTTTCTGCGATCTCTGCGCCTCTGCGTGAGAATCCCAAAAGCCTTCGGTAAAAAACTTCAAAAGCAAAACCGACAGCAAAACGATCAGCGAAGAAACGCGGATTTCAAGACTCGCCCAGATCAAAAACGGGTGCAGCGCGAAAAACGCCGTGATGAAAATCGCCGCTTTTTTATCAAAAAACTTCCGCGCGAGATCAAAGAAAAACTTGATCGCCAGCGCGCTGAAAATGATCGAAGGAAGCCGCGCAAAAAAGATCGAAGAATTCAATTCGCGCCAGATGCTCAGAAATAAAAAATAAAGCGGCGCTTGTTTTTCGTCCGCGAGAACATTCTGAAACGCCTGCGACAAGCCGTTTTCGGTCGTGTAAAGCGTCGAGGCTTCGTCCGCCCAAATGTTCAGAAAATACGCGAGCGGCAGCGTGATCAAAAGATGTAAAAGAGAAAAGGAGAAAGGGAGAAAGGGAGACGAGGAGATTTTTTTTGTTTCCGAATTTGAAGTTTCCGGCTGAAACTCTTCATCGGGAACATTTTCTCTTTTTCTCTTTTTCTCCTTTTCTCCCTTTCTTTTATTCATCTGCGATTATTTCCTTCGATACAAAGCCCAGAACAGATCTTCCGACGGATACGGAAAATTCAGTTTGTCGGGAATGAGCTTGAGCAGGAAGTTTTCGCCCAAACGATATTTGAGCAAAGATTTGGCGTGGGCACCCGAAATCTTTTTCGACGGTCGCCCGCGGGCGACCTTTTCAAAACCGAAATCCTTTAAAAATTCGGTCAAACCCTTTTCGGAAAACCATTGCAAAACTGACGGCGGCGAATATTCGTGCCAGTTTTTGCCGAAAATTTTTGCC
>CADEFG010000478.1 GCA_902826505.1 uncultured Acidobacteriota bacterium | reverse complement strand
ATCGCTACACGGCAGTGACGCCGTCCGATTGCTGAAGTCCGTAGCGCGTGATCGGCAAATACGAGCGATCGGCACCGACGAGCGTGATGTCCGTGCCGTGAAGCGTCGTAATGACGGGCACATAGCGTTTCTGCTTGATCGATTCGCGCGCCAAAATCGCCGAGATCGAATGCGGAATCGCGTAGTGAACGTGCAGCAGATCGAGTTTTTCCGAACGCGCGACGGTCGCCATTTTGGTCGCCAGCGCGAGATCGTACGGCTGATGCTCAAAGAGCGGATAGCTCATCATTTCGACTTCGTGAAAATGAACGCGCTCGTTAAGTTCGGTCAGCCGCGTCGGCAGTGTCGACGAAATAAAATGGACGTTATGACCGCGTGCGGCAAGCTCGCGTCCGAGCTCCGAGCCGACAATTCCGCTGCCGCCGTAGGTTGGATAAACCGTGATTCCAATATTCATACTTTTGTAAATCGCAAAGGTTAGATTATCACAAATAATCGTTTTCTTAGCGACTTAGCGACTTTGCGGGAGAAGAAGAAAATTTCCCGCAAAGTCGCTAAGTCGCTAAGAATTTTTCTTAAAAAATTCATTCTATTGCTTTCTTGGCAATTAATTTACAACTTCTTTCAAAATAAATTCGTCCGGGTCAACGACGATTCGTTTCGGCTTCGCGCTTTTTACTTTGATCGTCGTTTCTTTGTTATCCGGTGTGATTGTCACGCGCTGCGCGCCTTTATTGGTGACGATCTCGATCGCGACGGGTTGGAGAAACGCTTCATCCGTTTGAGTTTGTTTGAGCGTGATTTCAAGCGACGATTTGCCTTGTTGTTTCCACGAAATTTGATAAATCGGATGACCGGATTTGTAAATCCAGCGCTCGAAAAAGTTTTTCAAATCTTTGCCCGAAGCCCTTTCGAGCGCGGCGCGCAGATCTTCGGTCGTCGCGACAGATTCTTTATATTTGGTGTAGTAATTTCTCAAACCGTCGAAAAAGGCTTTATCGCCCAAAATTCCGCGCAGAGCGTGCAAAACCCAACCGCCTTTTTCATAATTATTCGGCGTCAAAAGATCGAACAGTTTTTCGGTTTCCGTGTCATAGATCGGCGATTTGCGCGTCTTTTCATATTCGAGATAACTTTTCGCTTTTTCACGCATATATTGGCGAAACCGCACTTTGCCTTCGTTCTTTTCGAGAAAAATTCCGGCGAAATACGTCGCGAAACCCTCGCTCAACCAGAGATCAGCCCAGGTCGCTTCGGTGACGGAATCGCCGAACCATTGATGCGCGATCTCGTGCGCGACGACTTCTTCGACATCGTTCGGAATATTATATCGACGGCTGCGCGGTTTGGCGGTCAAAAAATCCTTGAAAAGCGTCGGCGTAAAAACGATCGTGTTCGCGTTTTCCATGCCGCCGAATTTTGTTGCACCGACGATCAGCGCGAGCTTGCCGTAAGGATACGGCGCGATCAGATTGCTGAAAGTTAAAAGCGACGGCGCGGCGGGCGAAAAACCCTGCGCGGCAAACTGTCGGTCGGATTGCGGAACATAATAGGAAATCGGCACAGGTGAATTTGTCTTCAAAGTCGCGCTGGCAAATTGCCCGACGGCGACGACCATATTGTAAGGCGAAACCGGTTTGTTTTCGCTGAAAACCCAGGTTTTTGTCGTGTCCGGGTTGTTTCGCGAAGATTCCAGAACGCCGTTGGCAACGACCGTGTTGTTTGACTGCGCGGTGACGGTAAAGCGAACGGACGCTTTTGCCGACGGATGATCTAAGCAAGGAATCCAATGATGAACGCGGTCTGCCCAATTATCGCCGACCGCCGACGGATTTCCGTCACGGTCTTTCGTGAGGATCAAACCGTCTTCGGGAACGCCCGAATATGTCACGGAAATATTTATCTTTTGGTCTTTTTGGGCGGCATTTGTCAAAAAAACGTCGAGCTTTTCGCCCGTTTGCGCAAAACGCGCCGCCGCGTTATCAACCTTGACCGCGCTGACCGGCAGCTTTCCGAAATCGAAGTCTATTTTCGTAACATCGTTCTGACGAATCAAAACCGTCACCTCGGTCGTCGCCGAACTGATCTGCGTCAAACTCGAATCGAACGCGATTTTGACGTCGAAATGCGTCGGCTGCCACGCGTCGATCAGCCGCTCGCGCCGCTCCGCGTGAACGGAAACGAACAAAAAAACGGCGAGCAGACCGATGCCGATTGCGCGGGTCAAATTTTGAGCGCGAACTTTAAACGTTTTGGTCATAAATTCTTACTTTTTCTTTCTGACATAATAAACGATTCCGCTGTAATCGTCGGTAAACAGAAATGAATCGGCGGACATTTTCATAATGTCGCAAGGTCGTCCGACGACCGTTTTGCCTTTCAAAAAGCCGCTCATAAAATCCTGCAATTTTGCGTCTTTCCGCATAATCACGATCTTGTAGCCTTTTGCCAGATTTTTGTTGGTCGAACCGTGAAGCGAGACGAGAAACGAGTTTTTTAAAAGCGCGTCCGACGTGTTTTCGTCAAAATAATCAAAACCGAGCGCCGACGAATGCGCCGGAAAAAAGCCGTAGGACGCGGGCACGTTCGCGCAGGATTTCAGACGATTCGTCGGTTTTTTTATGTCGCTCAGCGGACTTGTATCACGATAAATTTTGCCGTTCGATTGAAAACACGAAGCCCAACCGTAATCGGCGCCGTCCTTGAGCGCGTAAAATGTTTCGTCCGGGCGGTTCAAACCGAGATGATCCGAACCTTGATTGGTCGCAAACAGCGAATTTCCAACCCATTTCAAAGCGACCGCGTTGCGCAGCCCGCGTGCAAAGATTCGCTGTTTGCTGCCGTCCGGATTCATTTCCAAAACGGTCGCGCGTTCCTTTTCCTTTTCGTCGCAGGCATTACAGCTTGAACCGACCGAAATATAAAGTTTGCCGTTCGGCGCAAAAGCGATCGTTCGGGTTAAATGCCAGCCGCCGTATTTGTAGCTCAAACCGTAATCGGGAAAGGTCGCTAAAACTTCGGCTTTTCCGCCCGGTGTGGTTTCGCCCGGCGTAAATTTGCGGCGCGTCAGTTTATCGGTCTCCGCCATGTAAAACCAATCTTGCCCGTTGGCGTCGGTGTAAAACTGGACGCTGTTCGGATTTTTAAGCCCTGTCAGATACGCCGTGATTTTGCCGAATTTTCCGCTCGTTTCGTCGAAACCGTCGAGAATATAAACCGTCCCGCGCCGGTTGTCGGTCAGATTATACATATCGGTCACGAAAATGCGTCCGTCGGGCGATCTGGCAAAAAAACGGACGCGCTTTAAGCCTTCGGCGGCGGGAATTATTTCGTAATCGGCAGGCAAATTCAGACTCACGGTTTTACCGTTTTTCAAGCTGATCTTGTGCGGCGTGAGTTTTGTTTGAGCAACTATGTGGAACGAAAAGTTCAAGGAAAACAAACAGAAAAAAAGCAAATTTCGGACAAGATTTTTTTTGATCGGCATCGGTTGTCTCCAAGTGTTTTGAGAAAGTTTAGCCGATAATACGTTGCGGGTCTAGATAAGTTATGCGGAGAATAAACTGTTTCGCGGACTTTCGGGGGAAACAAGCCCGCGAAACAATTTGTTCAAAGCCAGTTTTCCCCAAAACGCTTTGAAAATCAAACTTTTCAACTAATTCGGCACAAAGGTTTGAAAGTAGTTGAAAAATTTGCTCTTATACATAAACGCCGGATTGACGAAGAAATCGGGTCAAATATTTTTGCAAAATTGGAGAAAATTAATGGATTACGACAAATTTCGGGCTGATGAAGGAAAAAAACTGGATCTTAAAAATCACAAAACCGATTTTACCGGCGATTACAAGGACAAAACGGAAGCCATCGAAGATTTAGCGAAAAATGTCGAGCGGCTGGCGGAACTTCAGGACATTCTTTACGCGCAGAATATTCACGCCTTGCTGTTGATTTTTCAGGCAATGGACGCTGCCGGCAAAGACGGTGCGATCAAACACGTCATGTCGGGGCTGAATCCGCAGGGCTGTCAGGTTTTTTCGTTCAAACAGCCCTCAACGGAAGAACTCGACCACGATTATCTCTGGCGCTGCGCGAAAAATACGCCCGAACGCGGTCGGCTCGGAATTTTTAACCGTTCGTATTACGAAGAAGTTCTGGTCGTCCGCGTTCACGCGGAAATCTTGCAAAACCAGCTGCTTCCCGCCGACGCGAAAAACGATAAAAATATCTGGAAAAAACGTTTCGCGCAGATTCGCAATTTTGAAACCTATCTCGCGGAAAACGGCATTCACGTCGTCAAATTTTTCCTCAATGTTTCCAAAAAAGAACAAAAGGCGCGTTTTCTGGCGCGGATCGAAGAACCCGAAAAGAACTGGAAATTTTCCGCGACAGATGCGAAAGAGCGCGCCTTTTGGGACGATTATATGATGGCTTATGAAGACGCAATTTCCGCGACTTCGACCGAAGAATCGCCGTGGTACGTGATTCCGGCGGACTCGAAGAGCAGCCGCAATCTACTCATCT
>CADEFG010000477.1 GCA_902826505.1 uncultured Acidobacteriota bacterium | reverse complement strand
TATGAAACTGTCCGACGGACTTTTTCTCGAATGTTTTTACAACGTGGCGAAGAAGTTTCCCGAAATCGAGGCGGACGACAAGATCATTGACAACGCCTGTATGCAGCTTGTCATGCGCCCCGAACAATTCGACGTAATGGTGCTCGAAAATCTTTACGGCGATATTGTGTCCGATCTTTGCGCGGGCTTGATCGGCGGTCTCGGGCTGGCGCCGGGCGCGAATATCGGCGAGCAAGGCGCGGTTTTTGAAGCCGTGCACGGTTCGGCGCCCGACATTGCCGGACAGGGAATCGCCAATCCGACGGCAATTTTGATGTCGGGCATTTTGATGCTCCGGCATTTGAACGAAATGGAAGCGGCTGACCGCGTGGAAAAAGCGTTGATGGAAGTTTTTGCCGAAGGCGAAGTTCGTACAAAGGATTTGGGCGGCACGGCAAAGACCGCCGAATTTGCAAACGCGATAATAGAAAAGATTAGAGGTTAGATGTCAGATGCCGGATGTTAGTCAAGAAACTGTGATAAAAAGTCATCGTGATTTGATTGTCTGGCAGAAGGCGATGGATCTGACCGTTCGGGTTTATCATTTGACGAAATCTTTTCCAAGAGAAGAAACCTACGGTTTGACGAGTCAAATCCGCCGGGCATCAGCGTCAATTCCGGCGAATATTGCCGAAGGACAAGGGAGACGTTTAAGTAAAGAGTTTCAGCAGTTTTTGGCAAACGCGAGAGGTTCTTTGCTGGAACTCGATACGCATTTGGAATTGTCTTTTCGGATCGGTTATCTAAGCAAGGAAAACCATAATGAATTAAAAGACAAAATCAATGAAGGCGGACGGATTCTCAATGGATTGATGCGTTCATTGAACCAAGACTAAAATGGGACATCTATATGAAAGATATATGGGAAAGGCCGGTTTCAGACGGAGAGATATTAAAGACGATCTGGAAGAATTTGGATTTGCGAACGCTTGACCGCAACCATCCGTTTCACACGCCTGTTCTCGGAACGATTGCCAGTGGCGGCGTGCCGAGTTTGCGGATTGTTGTGTTGCGCCGGTTTTGGCGCAGACCGGCGCGGCTTGCGTTTCACGCGCACAAGGGCTCGCCGAAAATCGAACAGCTTCGCGCAAATCCTAATGTTTACTGGCTTTTTTTTCATCCCGAAGACCGGTTTCAGGTGCGCATCAAAGGCGTTGCGACGCTTCACACGAGTGGTGAACTGCACGAGGAACAATGGCTGGCGACCGAACTTTTTTCGCGCCGCTGTTATGTCGGCGAAGCTCCGACACGCGAAAGCAAGAAACCGACCTCCGGTTTGCCCGAAGATTTGATCGACCGCAAACCGACGCCCGAAGAATCGGAAGCGGGCAAAGCGAATTTTGTCGTCGTGACTTCGACGATCCGGGAAATCGATTGTCTCGAGATGAATGTCAAAGGTCACCGGCGTTCGCTTTTCGAATGGCACGAAAACGGAGAGTTGTGCACCAAATGGTTGACTCCGTAGAGTTTATTTCATCGGGTAAATTTTTTTTGACAACGCCGAAAGCAAATTAATCCTCAAAGGACTGCGATCGGACAAAGTTCGTTTGCCCGCGGAATTGGAGGAAGATTATGAGAGTATTATTTTTAGGTTTGATTTTAACATTCGTTTTTGGCAGTAGTGCCGTGACGGCAAACGCGCAAACGTCGCAGCAAGTCAGCGTGCGTCTTAACAAACAGGCAAAGGCATCGCGCAGTAAACTGACGATCAAATTCGTCGCGGTCGAAGATTCGCGCTGCCCGCAGGACGTTGACTGCATCTGGGCAGGCAACGCGAAAGTCACCGTTAAAGTTACGAATTCAAAAGGCGCGTCGAAAACCTTCGATCTAAACACCAATCTCGAAGCCAAAGCCGTCAAATTCGACGGTTACGAAATCAAACTCGGCACGGTCACGCCGACTCCGCGTTCGAACGTCCGCATCAATCCGAACGGCTACACGGCGAGTTTTACCGTGACAAGATTATAAAATTTTGAGAAAGTCTGTTCTTTTCCCCGATCTTTGAGATAAGATATAAAAACTTTGCAGTAAAATTCGATCAGGAAGAAAGGGGAAAAGTGCAATGAATAAAGATTATCTATCGCAGATCAGCGAGCTTGAACAGGAATTTACACAGGAATTAAAAGGTTACGGGTCGCTTTCGCCGAATCTCGTCGACAATTCGGGCGAGCGCGATTATATCGGCTACGACATTCGTCCCGAAGACGTTGAAGCCTTGTATTTTGAAGGCATCGGCATTCCGCGCTGGGAAAGCATCAAGGCGGATAATGTTGACCAGCAAGTCGAGCTTTACAACCAGGCAATGCAGAAAATCATGGCGGCTTATCCGCTGATCGGACGCGTCAGCGATACCGATAAAAAAGTCGAATTCACACCGGAAGAAGTCGCCGCGCTTCGCCGCGAATGTGATGAAGTGCTCGAAACCGCCGCCAACCCGCAAGCCGTCAAAGCCTTGCAGAAATTTGCGATCGCCTGTCTTAAAGCCTTCGAACATCAAAAAGGATTGCTCCTGATCCCAAGCTAAAAGCGAGGTTTTGAGCCCTGAATTTTTTATGAAATAATACCTGACCAAATCTATACTTCGAAAGTGGTATCAAAAAATACAGAATCTTAGTGATTCGCCTGTTGGGCGAATTGGTTAATCTGTTTCAATAGAATTCAGCGGTATCAATATAAAAAAGGAGACAAACAAATGAACGAAGCATCTTTTGAAGGAGTCGGCGGATTGAAGATTTTTACGCGCTCGTGGCATCCCGAAGGAAACCCCCGTGCCGTAATGGTCATCGTCCATGGGTTTAACTCGCACAGCGGTCAATACCTGTGGGCGGCAGAGCAATTTGCGGCGAACGGTTTGGCGGTCTATGCGCTCGACAATCGCGGGCGCGGACTTTCGGACGGCGAACGCTTTTATGTCGAAAAGGTCGAGGATTACGTCACGGACGTCGCGACGTTCGTCAACATCGCCAAATCGCAGAATCCGGATTTGCCGGTTTATGTTCTCGGTCACAGCGCGGGCGGCGTCATTTCGTGCGTTTACGCGCTCGACCATCAAGCCGAGATTGACGGTTTGATCTGCGAGAGCTTTGCCTACGAACTGCCGGTACCGGATCTGGTTCTTACATTTTTGAAAGGCTTGAGCCACCTGACGCCGCATACGCAGGTCTTCAAACTCAACAACAAGGATTTTTCGCGCGATCCGGCAGTCGTTGAGTCAATGAACAACGACCCGCTCATCAAAGACGAGTCGCAGCCGACGCAAACCGCCGCCGCGATGATTCGCGCCGACGAACGGCTCAGAAAAGAGTTTCCGCTGATCACGCTGCCCTTGCTGATTTTGCACGGCACCGAAGACCACGCGACCAAACCGAGCGGCAGTCAGCATTTTTACGAACAAGCCGGTTCAACCGATAAAACCTTAAAACTTTACGAAGGACATTTCCACGATCTGCTCAACGATCTCGACAAAGAAGTCGTCATGACGGACATCCAAAACTGGCTCGACGAACGGATTCCCGTACAAACTGAAGCCTCAGCCGCGTAGGGAAACTGACAATTCGAGAAATAAAAGCAGAGTTTCAAATAAAACCCTGCTTTTATTTAGCAGACATATTTAAGATTAGAATGAGTAAGACTGTTTAGCCGTAAATTACACTAAACTTTTAATTTGAAGGCGGATTCTCAAGGGTTTCCGCCTTTTTTTCATCGGCTTTCGCCTTTTCCGTTTCGCCTTTCGCCATATAGACATAGGCTCGATTTTTATAAACTATCGCAAGCATCGGGTCTAATTCAATGGCTTTGGTAAAATCGGATAACGCGGCATCGTAATTTTCATTTTTTACATAATAAATGCCGCGATTATTATAGCCAATGGCATTTTTCGGCGCAATTTCGATTGTTTTGTTATAATCCGCCAATTCCAAATCGGATTTACCGAGTTTTGCATAAGCCGTTGCCCGATAGAGATAGGCGACTGCCGTCGGCTTGAGATTAATCGTACTCGTATAGTCGGTGACCGCTTCTTCAAAGCGTTCGAGTTTCATCAGAACATGTCCGCGGCTGACACGAAATTCGGCATTTGAATCGTCGATTTTTATCGTCGAGTCATAATCGGACAACGCCGATTCATAGTTTCCGAGTTGCACATACGCCGCGCCGCGCGTGCCGTAAGCCGTGATAAGTTTCGGGTTTATGGCGATTGCATCACTGCAATCTTTTACTGCCTTTTCAGACAATCCCATTCTGTAATGCACAAAACAACGGTTTGAAAGATAATTTGATTCCTTGGGCAACATCGAAATCGCTTTATTCGCGTCGGTTAAAGCCGCGTCGAGTTTTCCGGTTTGAGCATAAAAGATGGCGCGATTGTTAAAGGCGAGCGAATCTTGCGGATTTAACTGAATTGCTTTCGATGCGTCGGCGATGGCGTTCGTAAAATCGCCTTTTTTGAAAAAAGTCATCGACCGATTGTTGTATATTATCGAACTCG
>CADEFG010000476.1 GCA_902826505.1 uncultured Acidobacteriota bacterium | reverse complement strand
GGTAGTGAACTAAAAGTAATGCTCAAACATTTTCCGACGTTCCAGATTGTAATGAGCAATAAAATATTTGATGGCTTCTTCATGAAACCAATCGCTCTTTGAAAATGACAAACTTTTTCGCACCAATCGCGACACGCGCTGCCTAAGTGTGCAGTTAAAGCGTTCGACGAGCGAAACTTGTCCGCTTTGTTTCTCGCACATGACGTGCTGATTTGAGGGAATCGCCAAAGCATAGGCGTCCCAACAATCGGTCAGCACCAAAGCTTGTGCTTTAAGTTCAAGCGGCACTTTCGCCCATAAAGCGATTGCCGAATTCTGACTCCGATCGCCGATATGCAGAGTAATAATTTGCCGTGTGCGACGTTCAAGCACGAGCCAGATCCAACGCTTGTTTTCGCGTCTTGCAACAAATGACCAGAGCTCATCGGCTTCGACACAGAAGATTTCAATCTCGGCAGCGCTCGGCAGCGCGAACTGCAAATC
Organism: uncultured Acidobacteriota bacterium; assembly: GCA_902826505.1. Classification (GTDB taxonomy): domain Bacteria; phylum Acidobacteriota; class Blastocatellia; order Pyrinomonadales; family Pyrinomonadaceae; genus JAFDVJ01. The sequence goes on along the minus strand of CADEFG010000476.1, from coordinate 4,047 downwards.
TTCCGAAGTTGTCTGATAAAGCCGTTCGACAAAGTTTATCAACCACGTCAGCGAGACTTTCAACACTCGGCAAATACCGCGTAAACTGATGCGTTCGAGCAGCAGCGACTTAATCAACGCCTGCTTTTCCGGCGAAACCGTTCGATTTCTGACGACGAATTGGCGGTCGCAGAGCTTGCATTGATAATTTTGCTTGCCGTAATAAGTATGACCGTTACGCTTGATATGCGATAATTGACAGCGCGGACAACGCAAATTGTTCGCCTGAGTAATTTCTTGGTTGTTCATAGCTGAATCAATTACAAGAAATTACTCTTTATTTTTCAAATAGCATTACTTTTGGTTCACTACCGAAAATTCAAGACTGGCACAGCAATTGAATCTAATGCCCATATGTTTTTTATATTCAAATGAATGTGACTTTTACTAACATCATTTTTTCTTGAAGTTTCCGGTCGGGTAATGATTGCCGACCGGCTTGCCCGCAAAGGGCTTCGGGCAAGCAGCCTGTTTTAAGTCGTGACGAGTTTACCTTTGATAAAGTGCCCGGAGGGTTTGAATCTTCTAACTTAAACTCTCAACAACTTTTTATGAAATTTTTATTTATGAAAGTTTTTGATCCGAAAATTAAAACGAATTCAGCTCTAAATCCAATCGAGAATTCATTCGGATTGGAAGCTTTTTTTACTTTTACCCTATTGGCTTTGGTATGGCTTTTTAATTCGACTTCCGAAACAACCGATTTTGCGACCTTTTTAGACAAGTCAAAAAATAACACTGTCATCACCAAGAAATTCGTCGTGAATTCTCCAGCCGTAAGCCGTGTCACTTTCATAGCCGTCGGCGATATTATGCTTTCACGCGGAGTCGACCGGGCGATCAAACGAGAAGCAAATCCGCTTTTGCCGTTTAGTCAATTACGGGAATTGCTAATCTCAACGGATTTTAATTTCGGTAATCTCGAATCGCCCGTCTCCGGAAACGATCGAGTAGTGGGGCGCGGACTGATTTTTAACACCGATACAAAAAATATTGTCGGACTCAGGGATTTTAATTTTAAAATCGTTAATCTCGCCAATAATCACGCGCTTGATCAGGGTTTGAAAGGATTGATTTTCACACAGAATTTTCTTGATCAACAAGAAATCCAATACCTCGGTGTCGGGGCAAATAAATCGCAGGCGTGGAATCCCAAAATCATCACTGCCAACGGAATCAAAATCGGCTTTATCGGTGCCGCGTATTCTTCGATCAACGACGGCGGGGCGACCACTAACGGATTTGTCGCCCGCGTCGAGGAACTGGGATATTTAAAGGCGGCGATCGATGAACTCAAAGTACAAAGCGATTTTATCGTCGTCACGATGCACGCCGGAATCGAATACACCCGAAAACCAAATAAAGAACAAATCCTTTTTGCCCGAACTGCCGTTGATCTGGGCGCCGACCTGGTCATCGGAAGCCATCCGCACTGGATTCAAACATTCGAAAATTATCGCGGAAAATATATCTTTTATTCGCTCGGCAATTTTATTTTCGACCAGCGAAAACCGGACACCAAAGAAGGTTTGGTTCTGCTGATAACAATTCGCCGCAGTGTTTTTGAAGATGCTTCGTGCCGGACCGAGGCTGAAAAGATAGAGCTTATTCCGGTTATCAATGAAAATCTCGGCGCGCCGCGCCGCGCGAATTTTATTGAAACAAAAATGATTCTGGATAAAATCCGTGCGGAAAAAACGATCATTTTTCCAACTCAGAGTAAATGATCGGGACTGACCCGATTCTTAACGGAACGGGTTGTTTTTTCCCTTAAAATGTTTTTTTAAGACCCTTCCGAATCCGGCAAAACGCGGCGGGCAAAAGCGCCGGGAGAAATACCGGCGACGCGTTTGAAAGCCGTGCTGAAGGCGCTTGTCGATTCATAACCGACGGTTAATGCCACGTCCGCAAGCGTGCGTTTTTCCCGCCGCAGCATATCTTTAGCGAGAGCCATCCGCAATTGCAATACATATTCGATGGGCGTTGACCGAACGGTTCCGGCAAAGCGGTCGGCGAACGATGAGCGCGACATACCCGATTGACGGGCAAGTTCTGCGACGGTCCATCGATGTGAGACATCAAAGTGGATGCTACGTAAAGCTATGGCTATTTGCGGGTCGCGCAAGCCGGCGAGCAGCCCGCCTTTCTGAAGTTCAATATCAGATTCCGTTGAACGGAGCGATTTGAGTAACAGTATCTCCACCAAACGTTCGAGAATGAGCTCCCGACCCATTCGATTTCCGCCCGCTTCTCTTTCAATGAGTTTTATTACCTCGGAAATGCCGTCGATTCCGGAATTCGAAGAGCGTATCTGAATCAAATCGGGCAGGTAATAAAGTAGTAAGGGCGCATTGACCGGATCGAAAATAAAATATCCGCTTTGAAGTAAAACCGACGGGGCAGCCGTTTGATCGCCGTGTCTTCTTTCCGGCAGATGTTCGGAGAATCTGTCCGAAGAAATCAAGACCGGGCTGGCTTCAAGATCACTCGCGAGGGTGAAAGCAGGAGTCATCGGCAAAAACACGAAATCGCCTGCATTTAGCTGCCCTGGATCTTGCCCGTCAAGCGCCAGCCAACATGAACCTTTAAGAACAAGCGCAAAACTCGGATGTCCGAATTTCTCGTATCGAACGCACCATTTTCCGGCACCGCTCACCAACTTTGATAAAACGGCTTTTGGTCGAAGTAATCTAATTATGTCCGTCAATGGTTCCATTTGGACTATCTCGAATATTTTATGGAGTTTTTATTATAGACAGTCCTAGGTATAAATTCTAGGATTATCTTGCAATTTGATTTTAACGAATTTATTTTTCAAGGAGACATAAAAATTTTATGACTAAAACAGTATTAATTACGGGTAGTTCTTCAGGTTTCGGAAAAGCAGCGGTCGAACATTTTCTAAACCATGGATGGAATGTTATCGCGACGATGCGCACGCCGAAAGAAAATTTCAGTGATAATGAAAAGGTATTGGTAGCACGGCTGGATGTAACCGATCCCGACAGTATATCTCAAGCGATCGAAGCAGGCATTAAAAAATTCGGACGAATCGACACGGTCGTCAACAATGCCGGAATCGGATTGATGTCGGCGATGGAGGCAACGCCCGCTTCGACCATCAAAGATATATTTGAAACGAACGTTTTTGGCGTCATGGAAGTGACCCGGAAAATTATTCCATATTTGCGCGAACAACGATCAGGCACGATCATCAATGTCACGTCGAATACTGCCCTGACTCCGATGCCGCTGGTTTCGGTCTATGCGGCAAGTAAAACGGCAATCGAAGGCTTTTCGGAATCTCTCGCGTATGAACTGAGCATCTTCAATGTTCGGGTCAAAATCGTTGCGCCGGGTTATGCTCCGACCACCGATTTTACCTCCAATAACAGCGACCGGATGGATGGTTTGATCCCGGAGTTTTATGCCGACTACGCGGCGCAATTGTTCGCTAATCTGCAAAATCAAACCACCGGATATACCAAAGAATCCGATGTCGCGGAACAGATTTTCGCCGCCGCGACCGACGAAAGCAGCAAACTGCGTTATCCGGCGGGCGCCGACAGCGAATCCTCCGCTCAATTGCGCTGGACGAATTCGGAAGAAGAGTATTTAAAGCATATGTGGGAAACTTTTGCTCCGAAATCTTAGAATTTCGGGCTTGACTGAAAATTTCTCGTAAACAAAAATTAAAATTCTTGCACTTTCAGGCTGTGCATAAATCAATTTTCAAAATAACTACGCTCGCCACGTTTAGAGGCGGTCTCTGACCGCGGCTTTCAGAAAGTTCATCCGGGCGGCGGTCAGAGACCGCTTCTAAACCGTTGCATTCATTATTTTTGATTTATGCACAGCCTTCAATTATTTAAGACAAATGGATTTCAGTCTCCGATCAAAGGACAAACTTTAGTTTGAGAAGCTGCCGGAGCTGCACGATAAATCGTGGATTCTAAACGATAAATAATTTTCGGCACGGCGGTTTAGGCTCAGTTCACGTAACTCATT
>CADEFG010000475.1 GCA_902826505.1 uncultured Acidobacteriota bacterium | reverse complement strand
AACCGCCTTCGTCACCGAGTCCGGCAATCCAGACGCGGTTGTCCTGTTCGACAATTTTATTTGTCTCGCGGTCGTAACTCATCACCGACGGGCTTCGCTTAAAAGGGTCGGACGGATTTTCAAACCATTGCCGCGTGAATAAAAATTGACCTAAATCTGAAATAGCCGTCTGGGCGGGTTTGATAATGTAATAATGAATCGTCTGCCGTGTTTCGTCGGCATATCTGACGGTGAGCCGCGCCCGTCCCCAATTGTTTCCGCGCAAAGAGTAAGACTGCCAGCCGTTTGAAGTCGTTTTTTCGGCACGAATCGTCAACGCATTCGGCGGTTCGACCGTCAAATCTTTTACTTTTGACGGATATTTTAAGAACAGCTTTCCCGCGATATCATTCGGCAGAACATAACCCGGAAAACCGATCGCGACGGGTCGATCATTGTCTTCTAAAGTTTTTTCAAGCCGGCGAATTTGATCCGCCATTAAAAATCTGACACCGAAATGACTGCTTGTCTTTGGAGCAATCGTTTCTTTGGTCGGCGGATTCCACGGTTGGACATTTTTCCACGCTTCTTCGGCAAAAGCCTGACTGCGGGCAACCCATCCGAAAGTTCCTTCAAATGTCTGGTTTGGGCGGGTTGGTTCGGGCAGCAGTTGATAGGCTTCAAAAGGCGTTTTGCCTTCGGGAACGACCAGCAGCGCCGGACCGAGCCCGTTTAACCGTGTCACTTGCAGATAACCGGCGTCCTGTCCGATGTACGGGTCGGAAAAGGTACAAATTTCGTGCGCTTGTTCGAGCGTCCGGTCGGTCAGCAAATTATTAAAAACCATCGGAATGCTGATCGCGCCCAATTCGATCGGTAATTCACCTTTATTTTTTATTTCAAAACTCAGAACCGGTTGTCCTTTATCCAGTTTCCAGATTCGGAAAACCTGCACCGGACAATCCGCCGGCAAAGTCGGCGTCAGATCGGCAGCGGCTAAAACCGGAAAGCTTGATTTTATTGGTAAAACCGGTCGACGGGACGAAGCGGTCGAAAAACTTTTCCATTGATCCCCGGCGTTTGCCCGCAAACTGAATGTCAGATCGCCGAGATGATAATAGCCGTTACCGGCGCGATCCGGCAGACGATCGGCGGGCGTAAAATCAAAACCCGGTGCGCCTTTTGGCTCTAAAGCCGCCAAAGTTTGCGAATCTTTAACTAGTTTGATCGTAAAATTCGGTGTATCGAATTCGATCAAGCCGTTTTCCAAACCTAGCGTCGGCGGCGGTTTCGGCGTTTTGACCGGTTCCTGGCTCTTCGTCAACATCGAGGGAAAAGCGAAGTTAAAAATTATCAAGGTCAAAAAACAGAAAGTTATTTTACAATTGGCTAATTTCACAATATTTTTTCTTTGCGTCTTTGCTGGAAATTAAATAATTCCTGTATATCAGATTTATATCCTGCAAAGAAACCAAAACGCAGGGTTTAGACACTCAAAAGATTAAAAAACACCGTATCAGGTAATAGGAATTTATTTTATAATCGAAATCCGAATAAAAAAATCCTTTGGAAATCACCCGCGAAATCTTTTTCCAATTGACAGTTTTCTCAAAATTTTATCCGCAGATTAAATTGCAGAGTCCGCGCCCCGCCGAGTTGAAAGATCGGACTGACACCGCCGGTCGGTTCGGCTGAAGCATAACCGCGCGCCATCGTTTGAGCAGGTAAGCCAAAATCTTTAGAAACGATCTTTTGGTCGTCGCGATAAAAAATTTCGGTTTGCGGATTACTAAAATTCGGTCGGTTAAAAACGTTGTAAACTTCGACGCGAAAATGCATTTGGATTTTTTCGGTCAGATCGAATTTTCTGCCAAACGAAGTATCGAATTGCCACACCGCCGGACCGTTAAAAACATTTCTTCCCAAATTTCCCTGCGCGAATTGTTTCGCCGGTTTGGTAAAAGCCTCGGGATTCAGGCGATTTCCGGTCGGGCTTTCCGCCGCGTTTAAGAATGTCGGCAAATTTTGGTTAAAATCGGCGCGGCGAAAATCGAAATCGTTTGTCTGACCGTTAAATTCGCCGATCTTGACATCAAACGGCAAACCCGTCCGGGCAAAGAAAAGACCGCCGATCGTCCAATTTCTGAAAATTTTTCCAAAAAGTTTGTTTGATCCGATTCGGGGCAAATTATAGGAAAATCCGGCATTGATGACCTGCCGCGCATCAAAATCCGAATTTCCGCGGTCGTTCGAAACCCGATAATTCAGGAATGGCGCGGACGAATTACTGTCGGATGAGCTATTGTCGATCGAATGCGACCAGACGTAGTTGACAAACGTTTTCAGACTGCTTGTTAGATTGTTCGAATATTGAAATTGAAACGAATGATAATCCGAAGAAACCGCATTATCGATCAAGATTATTTTTGAGAAATTGTTGCTGAAATAGCCTTCCGCATTTCCACCCGATTTCAGCATATTGAGCGTTAAAGTGCGCTGCAACTGACGCCCCGCCGCGCCGACATAAGCGGCGGAAAAAAGGTTATTTCCAATTTTTAGTTGCGCCGTCAAGTTCCCCAAATAAGTGCGCGGCAGTTGATAACCGGCAACGGCGGAAATAACCGCCAGACGTTTGTTCGGATCGGCGGAATTCAAGAGAAAATTAAAGGGGAAATTATTGATCGGCAAGATCAGATTTTCGGCAAAATCGTTGGTATGCTGGAGCGGCGAGGCGATCTCGTTAAATTGTGATTGACCGAGATCGTAAAATATCCCGAAGCCGCCGCGCACGATCAAATGCCGGTCTTTTTTATTAAAGATCACGATCGCCGCCCCAAATCGCGGCGCGAAATTTCGAAAACTTGTTTGATAATACGGAGTTCCGGCGGGCGCGAGCCGCAAATTCGTCTGATCCGCCTCTGTCAGATCGGGCGCGTTTTCCAGAGTTAAAAGGGCATTTTTTTCTTTTGTCGAAGGCGCCGGATTGATTTCCCAGCGCAAACCGTAAACCAGATTAAATCTAGAATTGATCTTCCAATTATCCTGGATGAAAGAAGATATCGACAAAACCTTCGTGTTCACCGTTGGATTTTTGTAAAATGAAACGCGGTTGGCAATTCCGACCGAAACCGATTCGGCGGAATCGAAATCATAATCAATGCCGTAACCCGAAGTTCGCAGGGTCGGCGATAGTTCGCGGTAATCAAACCCGAGTTTGATTTCGTGATTTCCGACCGAATACGACAAATTGTCCGTAAAATTGAGCTGGCGCATTTCATTTTGCGCATAATTTCCGTAGAAAAAAACGAGCGAATCGGAAAATCCGTTCAGCGAAAAGCGAAAATGCGTTTTGTCCGTTTCAAAAACCTTCGGTATAAAAATTGATTTATCGGGAAGAATTCCGCCGTATCGCCCGTCGAAATCGTGATTCGTGTTCCCGGTTTGTTTGCTCAGGTTGAATCTGAGTTCATTAACGATCTGGTTGGAAAAAACCTGCGTTGAACCAAAAGTCAAGGTGCGCGTAATTTGCCGGCTCGTGATCAGAGACGACAAATTTGCCCGGTTTCTGTTTTCGGCAAACGACGGCGAATAATTCAATCTGCCGAAAAATGAAATATTCGCATTAAAAATATGATCGACTCTGAGGTTATAGTTTTCCGAATTGTTCGGGTCTGAATAAGTTGCGCGAAACGGTTCGGTTTGCGGGAAAAAAGCGCTCGCTGATTTCGTCGTAACCCCGAGATCGCTTTGGATCGAACCGTTTGGCGTCGGTTGTTTTTCCTTTTCATTGGGCAGCGGAAATGAATTGTAAATCGCCTGGGCAACTTGATTCGGCGAATCTTTTCTGACATCGAGCGAAGGAACTTCCGTAATCAGGGTTGGCTGCGGCAAATTAAATCTTTTCCCTTCAAACGCCAGAAAAAAGAATGTTCGGGGTTTTGAATTCGCCTTCCGGTCGCCGAAAAAAAGCGGACCGCCGATCGAGCCGCCGAAATTATTAAAATTATGCGGCGGTTTTTCGATATCGAAATAATCTTTGGCATTGAAACGCGCGTTGCGGTAATTTTCAAAGGCGGTCACAGAAAAACTATTGCCGCCCGATTTTGAAATGAACGAAACATTCGCGCCGGGCATTTTTCCGGTCGCCGGTGAAAAATCCAATGTCTGGATGTTGACTTCCTGAAGCGCTTCGGTTGAAATCAGATTATCGAGTCCGCCCTGAATGTTCATCGATGGAATCGAACCGCTCCCGGTTTGCCCGAGAAAATCATAGTTGGTCGTCCCGAAATTTGCGGAAACGCCGTCAACGGTAAAAAAATTGGCGTTCGTGCGTTGTCCGTTCGAACTGAATTGCCCGAGATTTTTATTATCGACCGGCGTCAGCACAACACCCGGAACCAGATTTATCAATGATTGGTGGTTGCGCCCGCCGAGCGGCAGATTTTCGGTTAAAGGTTGGTCGAAACTTAAAAAGCCGGCTTTATTTTCAGCCGTCGGCGCTGGTTCGCTTTCGACTTTGATGATTTCGGAAATCGGGTTTATTTTCAGCTCGATCTTTAG
>CADEFG010000474.1 GCA_902826505.1 uncultured Acidobacteriota bacterium | reverse complement strand
ACAAACCGGAGGAATTCGGAATACTATCCAAACACCTCCGGTTTCCATTATCAGCGGCTTGCGCCGCCACTAAAGGTCAACATCCCCCTTTTGCTATTAACCCTTAGCGTTGTTGATAATATTCATCTTCGCATCATGCGCATTCTTAAGCGTGTTGCTGAGCATACTGATGGCTTCTTGTTGTTGCGCTTGTTTTTGCTGAATTTCCATCATTCTCATGCTGTTTGCTAAATTTTGTTGATTGAGCTCTTCTTGTCTTTTAAAAACGTCTTCAGTGCTCATTTGCGGTGCTTGTGTTGTGTTATTTACTGCCATAGTTTTATTTCTCCTTTTTTAATTTATTTTTTCAGTTGCCAATTTTATATCGTCCAAGTCATGATTACCCGCTTTGATTATTTGGTAAATGCCCAAAACCATTGCCCGTGCCCGGTTTGCACCGGCATCTTTTTCATCCGGATCCAGTTCGACGGCTTTTTTTAGATTTTCAACCGCTTCCTCGATCATTTGCTGGCGTATGTAAATCTCGCCCAAGTTTACATACGGTGCAATTTGAGAAGGATTAAGCTGAACCGCCTTTTTCAAATGTTCGATGGCTGTTTCGTCTTCCTGTTGCAGAGTCAACAACCCGCCAAGTGCAGAATGTGCGTTGGCACTTTCCGGATCAAGTTCAACCAATCCTTCAAAAATCGTCCGAGCTTTTTCAAGATTCCCTTGCTGGTAATACATCGCCCCGATTCGTCCCATCTCTAAAAACTCTTGCGGCGAAATCCTTAGTTTTTCACGAACTGTTTGTGCTTTACCGACCATTTCCGTTCCCTACGCCTGAATATTCGTAAATTGTGATATTGACAAGCGATTTGAAAAAAGCTGATTGTTGTTGGCGCCTTCGGTCAAAGCTCTCAAGGCATTAAAAATTTTGCCCAATCCGCCCAGATCATTGCCCGGTCTTCCGTCCGACAGCGCTTTGAAACCCTTAAACAGATCGCTCAAGCCCTTGAACATATCCGTCAACCGGTTTCCGGTCAGTGGACTGTTTTGGGAAGCAAAGTTATTGATCGGATTTTCAAATCCGCCGAGCGGCGGTTGTTGCGACGCTCCGTCCAAACCATTACCCTTGAATTTGGAAACCATGCCAAAAACATCTTGCGCGACTCCCAACCAGTTTCCAGTCATCGCGTTCAAGCCCATTTTGACAAACGGTGCGATTTTACCCAAACCGATTTTGTCCAAAAGACCGCCCGCTACTTTTCCTAAAATACTTCCTATTCCAAACATTTCTAATTCCCTCCGATTTTTCCGTTATTTAATTTGTTAAATTAGAATTGCCACTGGCTTGACCACGCGTGTTTTTAACTTGTCTGTGTATATTATCGGTGCGGTTTCCGATTTGTTTCCTGTTTTTTGAAAAAATAATTATTTTTTTTTATTTATTGGTAACGATCAATAAAAATCGGCAAATTTATCAATCAATCTCTTCTTTCAGAGATGACTTTGCCGAAATTTTAAGTTAATTTTGAAAACGTAATGATTCAATTTGAACAGGAATGGATTAATGGCGGAGTTTCGCTGGGCGCGGCGGCAGGTTGGGCAGCTGATGAGATCCGGCTTGTTTCCGAACTCGGATTTGCCCTCGCCGAACAAGGTCGTAATCACGAAGCGATCACGATCTTTGAAGGTTTGATCGCGCTGGCGCCGGCAACAACTTATTTTGAAGTCGCGCTTGGAGCGCTTTGGCTCAGAGAAAATAATCCCGCACGTGCGTTGCCGCATCTCAATGCGGCGCTTGCCAGTGACCCGCATGACATTCCGACCCGGGTTAATCGGGGCGAAGTTTTTCTCCGGCTTGAAAACTACGAAGGCGCGAAAAAAGATTTGAAATTTGTCCTCAGAAAAAAAAACAAAGCCTTGACCAATAACTTGCTTGAACAATGTTTCACGCGCGCCCGCGCGCTTCTTTTTACCGTTGAAAGACTTTCAAAAGCTTCATAAACATGCTTTTCTCAAAAATAAAAAATTTATTTTCAAAAAACAGGGAACATTTTGGATTTTCTGACGATAACTTTGGATAAGCCATAATTGTATTGTGGGAGAGATTAATCTTCAAAAGGAGAAGCCAAGATGAGCGAATTGATTTCCGGTGTTGCCGGTCAAATTTTTCAGCAGATTCTCGAAAATCAAACTGTCAAACAACAGCAGCCCGAGACTTCCGGCAAAAGGACGTTTGAAAGTTATCTGCAGCAAGATACCAAAACTCAAACACCTTCTGATGACAAAACTAATCAGCCAACTCAAACCGTTGATAAAACAGAAAAAACTGGTTCTACTTCGGGGGCGGACATGCAAAAGAAACTTGATCTGATGGAAGCCGAACTTGCCGATCGTTTCAAGCAGCAAAATCAGGATCAAAGCAAGATCAACAAAATGCTTCCCGATCTGCTCGATAATAAAACACGGCTCGGAATGTTAAAGGAAGCCTACAGCAAAATCGGCGATACCTCGAAAGTCACCAAAGATTTGAGCGGTCGTTTCGTTCAGGTTGAAACGGAATATAAGGAAGTTGAAGCGATCATGCGTTCGGATAAAAATCTTTCGACCGGCGAACTTCTTGCTTTGCAAGCACGACTTTATCAGGTCGGGCAGCATATCGAAGTGATGAGTAAAGTCGTTGACCAAATGGCGGGCGGCATCAAAACCGTTCTCAACACGAATGTCTAAATTATTTTGAGGTTAAAAAATGGCAGGCGATAATCTTAAAATTCCGAGTCAGATCGTTCCGCTCGTGACTCGCCCGAACGACAAAACCACGAATAAAACGCGTGGCGGGCAGAAACCCTTTGAATTAAACAATAATCAGTACCCGGTCAATCGGCGCGACGATTATTCAACAAACGAGCCTGATGAATTCCGCCCGCAGCTGACGGAAGAAAATTGGCTCCGCGAAAGAACATTTGAAGAATTGAAAACGCTCGTCAAAGCGATTCAGCTCGGCGCGACCGATCCGTGGCAACTGACGGATTTGATTTTTTATGCCCGTCATCCCGAGATGAAAGGCGTACCCTTAACTGCCGAACATCAGGATTTGCTCGACGAATGGAATTCGATCAGCGCGCTGCTGGTTCATCCGACACTCAACGAAATCAAGGACGTGATCGGTGCCGACGAATTAAACGGCTTTGTCAATGATAAGCGCGATTTGAACGATGCGTTTTCCGCCGCGAGTCGGTTTAAGATCAATACCGGGAGTTTGGACGGTTATACGACGCGTTACGATAATGTGATCGCCAATTCCGTCGAATGGTGTCCCGGTCTTTCGCCAGCCGTTTTGAAAAGCCTGCTGGCGCAGGAATCAAAGTTTCATCCGACGGTTATCAATCAATACGGTTATGCCGGAATTGCTCAATTTGGGCGGACAGCGGCTCGCGAGGTCGGTTTGCAGGTTGGAATTGCCGGGTCGAAATCGGATGAACGACTCGACCCGTCGAAAGCGATTCCCGGTGCGGCGAGACTTTTAAATATCAAAGCGCAAAGACTTGGTGAAATTGCCTTTTCCCGTTACGGACAACCCGATGGTGTCGAATTTTGGAAATTTGTGACCGCTGCCTACAACGGCGGTGAGGGAACAGTTGCACTGGCGATGGGCAATGCTTATCGCGTCGGAATGTCGGAAGCCCGCGGCAAGGGTCTGGTCGGAATGGAAGCCGTCAGCTTTGCGCGTCGTTACGCTTCAAAATGGGAAAATCTGAAGGTCGGTGGCACAAATTCGCCGCTCGGACTCGCCGCCGCGAGATATTTTCCAAATATTGCCGCGCAAAAATACAATGAAATAGGCAATTACCCAACGCAGATTATGGCGCGGGTTGCCGGTAACTTTAAATAATTTAGACTTGTTTTTCGTTTTTAATTCAAAAAAGCAAAAGTTTTATCAAACTACTTCATCCAAATTATTTCTTCGGGATTGAAAATACCCTTCAGTTTTACCATTCAAAACTTCCACGCCATTCGAAATTATCATTCTTTTATATCCGCAAGATAGTCCAACAATCCCGAAGAAATTTTCAAACATCATTGATACATTTTCCCGAAATACTGGATCATAAATTCAAAAGCCCGGTACGAATCATCAAAATAATCCCGAAAACGCTCGATTAGAAACGGCAGCATGACTGCTAAAACAAATATCCCGATCCACATTTTGACGGGCATGCTGAGAAAAAAAACATTTACCTGCGGGGCAACGCGGTTGATCAAACCAAAAAATAAATCGGTCAAGAGAAGTGTAATAATGATCGGCACGGCAATTTGAATTCCGATGCTCAAAACGCTGCCCGTCATCAAAGTCAAGAATTCGGCGGCAGGCGTCCAGCCGCCTTCGATATGCGAAAATTTCAGCGCGGGGATGAATTCAAAACTACGGACCAATGCGCTGATAAAAAAACGGTGCGCTCCGGTCGTTAAAAAAATGACGATCGCGAGCTGGAGTTTGAATTGTCCGAGTTCGGAAACCATTTCCTGACGTTGCGGCGCAAAAAGCTCGCTCATCG
>CADEFG010000473.1 GCA_902826505.1 uncultured Acidobacteriota bacterium | reverse complement strand
GTCGAATTGTTCGATCTGCGCGTCAAAACCCCACGATTTAAAAAGCGCCAGCATAAATTCGGCGTTTTCCTTGCCGTACGGCGAACCGACGTGATGCGGTCGCGCCGCCAGCCGTTTCATCCATTCGCGTAAATTTTCGCGTTTCAACATGGCATCGAATTTCGCTTCCAAATCCTTTTGTTTCGATGAGCTTTCAGGAGAAAAACCCATAAAGCTTGAATCATTTCGCAAGGTTTGGGCGAATACGACGGACGACAAAACGCAAAAAACCAAAATTCCCGATAAAATACGGCGCATAATTTTTCCTTGATTGTTTTTATTAAAAAGCGTTTGCTATTTTAGACAAATTTGTCTTTTTTAGCTATCGGTATTGCGGGTTATTTACCAAAAACCAAACTCAACCGTTTCACTATTTCTTTTTATCGAAAATCGCTCCGGCTTGTTCCGAAGTCATTTTGAAGCCGAGAATCTCCGCCGCCCGCGCCAGCACCGGATCGCGTTTATTGGCTAAATCAAGTGCGGTCGGCAAAAGCTTTTCGTCTGGTATAACCCCGACTTTTTCCAATCGGTTCCCGTCAGTCATCACCAAATCGGCAACCGTGATCGAGAGAGCGTAGGGCACCTTCGCATCAAGACCGAACGAATCATAAATCACTTCAGACTGCATGACCGCGCCGGCGGTTTGGTCGCCGATGACCGTGCCGCGCTTTTCCAACTGAATAATTCGGGCAAATACTTCTGCCGCCGAAGCCGAATCGCTGTCGGTCAACACAACCAATTTTCCGGCAAAACTCTTTTGGTCGGGGCGTTTCACGTAAAGCCTTTTGATACTTTTACGTTCTTTTAACTCGCCGATGGTAATTTCTTTATCAAAAAAATTGCTGATAAGTTCACCCATTGAAACTTCATAACCGCCGCTGTTGCTTCGCAAATCGAGGATCAACGCTTCGCTCTTTCTGACTTTATCCATCATTTTTCCAACCCTGATCGGTGTTAACTCAAAGTTGGGCATTTTCCAAATGGCTAAACCGGGAATTTCGTCACTAAATAATTGTTTTGTACTGTCCAAATATTCGCGCTCCATTTGTAGTTCAAGATCTCTCGTACTCGGCATAAAAACGTTGTCTTCGATAACTTTAGCTTTCAGTTCAAGTTTGTATTTGTTGCCGCTCGGTTTAATCAAAATAACGTTCAAAGCCGGCAGCGGTCGCAAAATATTAAAATGATACCGAAACTGCCAAAATTCCTGCCGCGTCGGAATATAGCCTTCGATCATATAAATCTGGTCGCCGACGCGCAAGCCTTTTTTGAAGGCATCGCTGTCATCTTCTATTTTGGTAACAAAAGCCTTTTCGCCGACAAACAGCATTTCCCAACCGTACTCGACCTTGATTGTTTTACTCGGCGGACTAAAAAAAAGATGAGAATCGTCGAACAGGTACAAAAACCGGGCGATAATATCATCCATTTCCTCAATGGATTTCGCCTCGCTAATCAAATCACCTGCCTTTTTTGCATTGGCTTCGATGTCAATGCCTCGAAAAGTCGGATCATAATATTTTTCTTTAATATTATTTTTAATAGCCTTTAAAATATTCTGATGAAGAATCCGAGATCCCTTTAAGTCACTGGTCGAAGCAGCCATCTGTGCCGATAAGTTTAGCGTGAAAGGAATGACGACCAATGCAAGTAAAATGAATTTTTTTTTCATACTCACAAAAACTGCTCCTGTATATTTAATTTGTAATTTTTATTTGAGATTCAATGCCTTGATTTCTTCGTCGGTCAGCTCGATTTTCATCCGCAAAAGCGCGGTCGAAAAGGTTTTGCCCTGCGCGTCGGTCATCAAAGATAAAGTACCGCCGCCGCCCAAACTTTCGTGCAGCAGAAAATTCAACGCTTTCAGATTCGGCAGCTCAAAGCGTTCGACCGCGCCTTTGACCATTTCACCAAAATGCGCTTTGACCTTTTCCGCCGTCACTTCGCGCACCAGAATCGGATAAAGCTCGTCCTGAAACGGAATCACACCGACATTTGCCGTGTCGCCTTTGTCGCCCGACCGGGCATGAGCAAGTTTTGTTAATTCAATTTTCATATTATTTCAATTTTTCGCCGCGCTCCTGTAAATATCTTTTCGCTTCGTCGCTGTTCAGTTTGTTTTCGTCCCTGAGCATTTCTCTTAAAAGCTTGGTTGAAGCGGCGGTTTTGGTTTTGCCGAGAAAATGTATGACATCCAGGCGGATCGCATAATATTTGTCCCTGCGCATTTGAAGAAGATAATCGGGCGCTTGCGGGTGCACGCTCAACGCGAGCGAAACCGAAACATTTCTTCTGACTTCCTGGTCTGCATCGCCGATTCGGCTGACGATCGCCCTTAAAGCCCCGTCGTCGTTGAATTTTGCGAGATGCCGCATTAGCCAAACATTTTTCTCGATCGCCTGCGCCAGATAACTTATGATTCTTTTGTCATTGATAAACGGCGCAAGGCGTTCAGCGGTATCGCTGCCTTCGATCAACGCTTTGCCGATCTGATCGATAATTTCGCCCATTTTTTTATCGTCGGCGGCGACGACGCTCAATTCCCCGTTCAATTTGACCGGATTCGTTTGCGGCGAACCTTCAAATTTCATATTGTTCGGGACATATTTTCTGACGACTAAACTTTTTTCGATCTCAATTTTATATTCCCCGGTTTTTTCGATGGTCGCCCAATGCGGCAGATAAAGTCTGAAATTAAAACTTTTACCGACCGGACTTTTCTGGAAAGCCGACAAACCGCCAAAATTATAAAGTTTGGGTTTCGGGACGATTTGACCGCTTCGGTCAATGACTTTGACATCAAAACTTTCGGGTCTCCCGAATTCGTTTCGATAATCGCCGCCCCACAGAACTCCCAGATCGACATCGGACAAATTTTTAACTTCGAAATCAATATAAATCGGCTCGCCAAGCATGATCGTGCTTTTTTGAAATTTTAGCTCGACCGCGAATTGAAAACCGTCGGGCGATGTAAAAACTTCGGCTTCTGCCGACAGAATCAGCAGAAAGACGAATAAATTTGCGAAAAGAAGCTTCATTTTACGTTTCTGAATTTTCTCACCAAACTAACCAGCCAAACAACCGTGAAAACCAGAAATACCCCAATGATCAGCCACGCCTCGCGGTCGGAAAGATTTTCGTGATCGAGATTAGCGCGAAAAACAAGCTGGTTGATCGAAATAAACAATAAAAGTATGACGACACTGAACCATTCGAAATAGTTTCTGAACACGCTCATCGTTTCGGCGCGGCGCCCGGCGGCGAGCCAATAGGTCTTATTCGGCATATTTATCAGCGAATCGGGCATTTTTTCGATCATTCGCGGCACATACATAAATTGTCCGATCAGAAAAAGCAGTAAGATAAGTTCAAACGCCGCGAAACCCTTTTTGCTCATCCAGCCGTTCGGATTTCCCGCGCCGTCAAAATGCGTCGCGACCGTTGCGGGCAGCATCGAATAATAATAGCCGAGCTGCGCGACGAAAAGACCGGCTAAAATTAACAAAATCATTCGTGCTACGCTCATATTTCGCAAGTTTTTGTTCAGAATTCAAAAAGTCTTCTATTTTTGTTGTTACCGGCACGCTCGAAGTGCCGGTAACAAACTTTTAAAACTTCATCAAATCAAAAGAATAGTATTGAAACGCCGCCAACACGAGCGAATGCGTGATCGCGCCCGATTTTATCAAATCCGGGATCGCCGCGAGCGGAGAAAGTTTTGTAATGACCGATTCATGTTCGTCGAATTCGACTTGCCCGGTTTTTTCCGCGTTGACGGCGGCGAAATGATAAACCCAATTGTTTTGAATCGCCGGATTCGGACGCGATTTGCCCAAAAATACAAATTCGTCCGCCGTGTAACCAGTTTCTTCGAGCAGTTCGCGCCGCGCCGCCGATTCAGGCGCTTCGTCGGCGTCGATCATTCCGCCCGGAATTTCCAGAATCACTTCTTCGATGCCGTGACGGAATTGTTCGATCAATACCACATCGAGAGCTTTGGTGACCGCAACGACATTGACCCAGTCGGGATTTTCGATGACATAAAATTTGCCCGTTTTGTCGCCGTTTTGCGCCAGATCTTCGCGCACTTTGAAAACGCGGCAATCGGCGATCACTTTTGAATCGATTCTTTCCCAGATTTCGGCTTGTTCGCTCATAAATTGTTTCGGTAAACGCAAAAAATATGTTTCAATAATATATCAAGTTTGCATTGAAAAGGGGGAAATTTATGAAAATATCAATTTTTGTTGCCGTAATTCTTTTGATCGGCGCAGTCGCCGCCTCGGCACAAAACTCCGCGCCGCTCGAAACGGTTTTAAGCGACGCACAAAAACAATCCGAATTTTACCGCGAAACCTTCAAAAATCTGCTGGCGGACGAGCTGAAAATCTTTGAAGATTTTGACAAAAACGGTAATTCGGATAAAAAAACGACCGTTAAATCAAGTTTTCGGGTTACTAATTCGGCAAAAAACCGAACACGACCGACAGAACTCCTAACCGCCC
>CADEFG010000472.1 GCA_902826505.1 uncultured Acidobacteriota bacterium | reverse complement strand
TTGGTTGAAATAACTGAAGGCTTGCGTCAGATCCGAAATATTGTCGGACAAGGGTTTCTGCGATTTTTCGAAATTGGCGCGACCTTCTTCATAGGCGCCGACGAGCGCGAAATAAAGCGGCAGTTTCGGTCGTTCATTGTGCAGATAAGCGCTCGTATTCCACGCTTCGCTCGTCAGCAGTTCAAAAAGCTTCTGAACGTAAACGGAAGTGTTGGCGCCTTCGAGATTGGAAGCGACGGCAATGACGAGTTTGCGGCTTGGAAAATCGAACAGATAGGTCGAGGTTTCCTGTTGTCCGCCGCTGTGCGAGATCACGAAACGCCCGTTGGTCGATGCTATTCCCCAACCTGCGCCGTAACCGGTCAGCTCGCCGCTTTTTGTCGTCATTGAATTGAACATCAAATCGAGACTCGCTTTCGACAAAACTTTTCTATCGTTCAATCCTTTTCCGAATTTCAGCAGATCGATGACGGTCGCGCGTGTTCCGCCCGCCGCAAAACGGCTGCTGATGTCAACAAATTCGGAGTTTCTGATTTGTCCCGCCACGTTTTCATAACCGCGCACGCGATTCGGAATAATCTCGCGGGGACTGTCCATCCGAATATCGTTCATCGCGAGCGGTTTCCAGACATTTTCGCGCATATACTCGGCGTAGGACACGCCGCTCGCGCCCTCGATCACCGCGCCGAGCAGATTATAGCCGTAACTGCTGTAATTGAACCGCGTGCCCGGTTCGGCAATGAGATCGAAGTTTTCAAAAACGGCGATCGATTGGCGCGTCGTTTTGTGATCCTTAAAATGTCCTTCTGCCTCGTAATCTTTGTAATGGCTGATGCCGCCAAGATGTCCGAGAAGCTGGCGGACGGTCACGGGAAAGTTCTTTTTCGGAAAAAAGGGAACGTAAGTTTGAACTTCGGCGTCGAGATTGAGCTTGCCTTTTTCGGCTAATTGCAAAACGGCGGTTGCCGTCATCGGTTTCGTCACCGAGGCGAGCCGGTACATTGATTCGGCGCGCGCGGGAAACTTGTTTTCCAGATCCGCATAGCCGAAACCTTGCGCCCACAGCTCGTCGCCTTTCATAAAACCGATGCTCAAACCCGGAACTTTGTCGGTCGCCATTTGCCGGGCGACAAAATCCTCGAACTCTTTAAGCTGGGTCGCCGAAAGACTCTTGACCGATGCTGCCGACGTTTGAGCAAATGCCGGACGCGGCGCCAGCATCACGGATTGTCCGAGCAAAAAGACGATCACGAAAAAAGCAGCAAATCTTTTCATAGTTTTCTCCGTCGAATTGGGTTTTTTATAGGCTTAAACCGCGAAACCGCGCAAAACAATCCGAATCAGCCAATCAAATTCGGATCTTTTGCGGTCGGTTTCGCGGTCGAAACATTTCGAAATTCTTGCGTTGAAATATGTCTTCAAAATAAAAACACCAAAGGCTTTTGTTTTGTGACAATTTAATTTTTGATTTTAGATTTTGGATTTTGGATTGGTCTGATCCGTCAGACTCTATTATTGTTCTTTAATATTGATGCTTTACAAACAATGTCTTGGTAAAAATCGTCCTTCTTGGTACGATAGCAAATCCAAAATCCAAAATCCGCAATCTAAAATCTATAAGCAGCTCCACTGACCGCCGACCATCATTGCCGGCGCGCCGGTTCCGCCCGCCTGACACGGCGTTGTCGCGCGGCGGCAATTCGTGCAGTAAACCATCGTGCCGTTCGGTTTATTCGGCGGCAAAGCGGTTTGCGCCAGCGACGGCATTTGGACGCCCGCGCCGAATTGGACATCGGTTCCGAAAAATGTCGGGTGACCTTTGACCTGTCCGTCGTCGGGCTGTCCGGTCATAAAAACGATGGTCGCTTTGTCGAAATTGTTTTTCGTCGCACCGCGACAACCCAAAGTGTAGCCGTCATAGCAAAAACGGTCGCCGGTCGAATAAACGCGCACCTGTTCGCCCGCTTTAAAAGTGCTGCCGCCGTAAAAATTTCCGGTCGAAACAAACGTCCGCCGTGCCTGAAAAACGATCGGGTCGCCGAAGGCGGAATTAATGATCGTGATCGGCGCGGAATAATCGCCCGCGTATGGATTGTTGACGCCGTTGTAAACGAGCGAATTGGTCATCGATTCGGTTTGCGAATGCGAGATCAAGATGCTCGCGCTGTCGAGCACATCGAGAAAAGTTCCGCCGAGCGCGTTGGCAAATCCGCCGCCCATCGTGTTGTCGATCAAAATTCCGGCGGCGCGTTCAAAATGCATCGAATCGGCTTTGTTCGCGGCGGTGCGCGGCGGGTTGATAAAAAGCGTGTTTTCGATGCGCCAATCGCTGTTGCGGACATTCGTGTAAATTCCTGCGTCCGTATTGAAAACAAAACGGCAGCGGTTGATGTGGATGTAATCGAATTGCCAGTTCAAATCGGTTTGCGGCAAGCCGTGCGCGTAGATTCCGCGATGGAAACTGCTGAACGCGACATTTTCGAAATCCGTGTCCTGCGTTGAACTATAAGCGCCGAGCGCTTCGACGCCGATCGTGTTTTGCTGGCTGGTGGCGATCAGTTCGATGTCTCTGAAGGCGATCTTTTCCATGCATTCACCGATCCGGAAAAGCGCGCGGTTCGCGCCGTTCAAAGTAATTCGGGTCGGGTTTTTGCGGACGGCGTTGTTGGTCGCCGCGCCCGTGTGAATGCCGCCCGCGCCCTGAATGATGACGCCGGAAGGAACGGCGATGCCCTTGAAATTCGGTGTTCCGCCGACCGCGTAATCGCCTTCGGGAAAGTTCAAAGTTCCGCCGTTGCGGGTCGCGAGGAAAGCCAGCGCACTCTGGATCGCGATCGTGTCGTCGGTTTTGCCGTCGCCGATCGCGCCGAAATCTTTGACGTTGTAGTTGCCCAGAGATTTTTCGTCGGGCGTTGCGACCCAATCGTAAATGACGGTTTTGGCATATTGGTCGCCGCTGAACGAGATGCGGTATTTTTGATCTTCGCCCTGAAAACACCATTTAAAATCGGACGAATTCGGTTTTAATGAAAAAGTTAACGCGGAATTTTTGGTCAGACTCGTCGCCGAGCCGCCATCGCACGATTTGAGATTCATCGGCGTTGCCGAATTCAGATCGGCGATCGTCACGCTCGTCGTCGGGGGCGCGTAACGAATTGCGCAGGTCGCGCTGCGCTGCGTTTCGGGAACGTCTAAAATGATGTTGTAGCCTTCAAATTTGTTCTGGGCGATGACGGCTGGGACGAAAAAAAGGGCGATTGCGAAACTTAAAATAATTTTATACATAATTGATTCAAAAAAAACTTATTTTAAGTTTATTTTGGCAGATTGTCGGCAAAATCACGAATCCTTTCGAGATATGCTTTGCCGCCGACGAGATAGACATTGTTGTGACCGGCTTCGTCGATCCAATACGAAAATTTCGGCTCGCGGGCTTCGGCAAACAGCTTTTCGCTATGCCAGATCGGGATCAATTCGTCTTTGCGCCCGTGGATAAAAAGCACCGGACAGTTGATGTTTTTGATCTTGGCGATATTTTGAAATTTATCAAAAGGCGCGAGCCGGTATTTTGTCAGAAAGCGAAAAGCCGAAACAAAGGAGCTTTCAACCACCAGCGCGCCGACTTTTTTGCGTGCCGCCAGATCGACCGCGACCGCACCGCCGAGCGAACGACCGTGCGCGATGATTTTTTCGGGCGGGATTTTCAGCTCCGCCGTCAGATATTCGTAAGCCGCGTCGATATCGCGGTAAACATTTTCTTCCGACGGCGCGCCTTCGCTTGTCCCGTAGCCGCGATAATCGTAAACCAAAACGGCAAACCCTCGTTTGACGAATTCACCGGAAAACGAATCCGCATAACCGATGTCTTCGGCGTTGCCGTGACTAAATAAAATCGTGTGCGTCGCATTCGGGTTGGGATAAAATTTAGCGGAGATTTTTGCGCCGTTTGATGTCGTCAGTTTGATGATTTTCTGATCGTCGCCGTAGGAAGAAAACGGCGGCTGAAAGATCAGTTTATCGGCGGAAAAATAGGCGATCAGCAAAAGCCCGAGATAAACGAAAAGCGGAATGAGTATAAGTGAAATCATTAGCCGTTTAAGGTTAAACTTCACGTTAAAAAGTTTTCGCAATTTTTCATTCACGCGAGTTCCATTTCTTAAAAATTGCTTTCTGAATTGCCGTCTGCTTGAGCTGACGGATTATTTAGCAATTATATTTTACTGCTGTCAGTTCAAACTGAACCTTCCAATTCATAAATCTAAGACTTAAACAATTACCATTAATCGAACAAACCCGGCGCATTGCTGACTTTCAGGAGCGCGTCGAGACCGAAATGTTCATAGGCGAGCCGCGTCACCAGCCGACCGCGCGGCGTCCGGTTCAGAAAGCCGATTTGAATCAAGTAGGGTTCGATGATTTCCTCGATCGAATCTTTTTCCTCGTAGATCGCGGCTGAAATCGTGCCTAAGCCCACGGGACCGCCGTCGAATTTTTCGATGATCGTCAGCAGCAGTTTGCGGTCAACTTCGTCGAGTCCGAAAACGT
>CADEFG010000471.1 GCA_902826505.1 uncultured Acidobacteriota bacterium | reverse complement strand
CGTGCGCGATCGCCCACGATTTGATATGCGAAGCCGTTCGCAAGGTTTCTTCGAGCAGTCTGATATACTGCGATTTTGTTTCGATCAGCGTTCCCAAACGGCTTGCCTGGCGAACTTCCAGATCGTTCCAGAAATCATCGCCGCCGCGCAGGAACTCCTCGCGCCACGCCGTCCAGCCGAGATATTTTTGCTGCGGCAGATTATGCGCGCGCGGAAGCCGCAGAAACATCAGATCGGACGAGAAATTTTCGGCGATGAATTCATAGGCGTTTTTGTTCGTGCAGGTGTTGTTCTGACCATTGTTGACCGGTTCGTGAAGCGCGCTGAGAAGCCGCCGGAAAACATTCGAGAGCGGCTGGCGCAGCTCGAGCGTTTCGCTCGTAAACGACAATACATAATCACCGACGTTGAGCGCGATGCTTGAAGCGATCGCTTTTCCGGTCGGCGACGACAGGTGTTCGATGTTTTGGTGAATATTGTCGAACCACCACGCATCGGTTTCGCCGAACCAGTTTCGCAAGCTCGGATTTTGCAAACGATAACGCGGCACGTAAGCATCTTCAAGAATCAGATTAACGTCGTCGTCCGATAATTTTTCGCTGTTGTTTTGAATGGCGGCGACTGCTTTGGTCCAACCGGCAAGCGTCAGATCGTTTGCCAGAACGCGCACTTTCCAGCGTTTCAAATAAGCGCCGAGATTGGCATCGCTCGTAAATGGCAGCGCGGCGGACGTGAAATTCAAACGCTTGAGGACGTTTAATTCAAAAGCCAGCCAGCCGCGCGGCGTGTTGTTTGTTTGAATCATAAAATCAATGGTTTTTGGTTTTTAGTTTTTGGTTTTTTGAATTTAGGCGGGAATTAAGATTTCAATCAAATCAACAATTTACAAAAAACAAAAATCTAAAAACCAAAAACTAAGAACCAACATAAGATTCGAGTTCCGGCAATTCGGCGAGCGCCAAAAAAGCTTTGACAACTTTCGGGTCAAATTCGATGCCCGACCATTCGACCAGATAGCGTTTGGCTTCCGACGCGGAAATCGCGACGCTGTACGGGCGCGAATCGGTCAGCGCGGAAAACGTATCGGCAACCCGCAAAATTCTGGCGGCAAGCGGAATTTGTTCGCGTTCGAGCGCATCCGGATAGCCCGAACCGTTCCACCATTCGTGATGCCAGCGGACGAGCAGTTGGACGGCGCGACCCAAGCCGCGTTTGGCGGCTTCCTGTTCGCCGATCACCGTATGCCGCTGCATATCGATGCGCTCGTCTTCGCGTAAAAGACGGCTCGCCCGAATATATTCGCGGTTCATCAACAGCTCGCCGATGTCGTGAACAAGCGCGGCTTGGCGCAAAGCATAGCGGTCGTGCGACGCAAAATTGAATTTTTCGGCAATTGCTTCGGCAATCACGGCGATCCGTCTGCCGTGCGGATGCGCATAACCTTCAAATTCGTCCATTGCCGCCGAAATTTGCGCCAACGGTTCATCGGAAGGCATTTCCTGTTGCGCTCCGGTTGCAAAAATACTTTCCATAAATCTGATTTTAGATCACAAATTTCAGATTCCAAATCGAAGAATTTAATTTCGGAATTTGGAATCAGGAATGTGAAAACAGTTTAACTTGCCTATTGCAAACTGTCGAGTAAAGCTTTCGCTTCTTTATTACCGGGAAAGATCGCGAGCAGACGGTTGAGCTCGCCTTCGGCGCGTTTGACCAGATTATATTGAATAAAAAATTCAGCCAGCATCACGCGATGGCTCGGATTATCGGCTTCGAGCTTGATCGCGGTTTGCAGCGCGGCTTCGGCTTTAAATCGTTGATTTTTATCGACCGAAAGTACTTTCCCGAAATAGGCGTGATAGCGCGCCACATTCGGGGCGAGGGTGACGGCGCGTGACAGATAAGGCAACGCTTGCTCATAATCTTCTTCCATCAGCAGGTTAAATCCGTGTTCGAAAATTTCTGAGGCTTCGGTCAGCGTTTTTTGTTCGGTTCGCGGTCGGGCTTTTTCTTCAGGTTTGAGCTTTTCGAGTTCCTTCAATATTTTGCGGAGTTTGAAATCGTATGTTTTGCGGTTTTCTTCATCGCGGAGCGTTTCGTAGGCATGCGCGATTTCGGAAAATGCATTTTGAATCCGGCTGTGCATTTTGGCGTCGGTTTGTTTGTGATAAAGGTCAGGGTGAAAGCGCTTGGCGAGACCGAAATAAGCCTGTTTTATTTCAGCCGTCGAGGATTCAAAGTGGATGTTCAGAAGTTCATAATGCGTTTCGGCAATTTCGACCTGCTCAAGATATTTTTCGAGCGTCAATTCGGCTTTTTCTTCGACGACATTTTCTTGAACGGGTTGTTCCTCTTTGACTTCCGCCGCGACGGGCTTCGGCTCGGACGCTTTGACGACCGGCGGCGCAACTTGTTTTTTCAGTTCGTACCGGGCGGAAGACATCGCGGAAAGCCGGCGTTCGTCAAATGCCGCGTCCCAATGCTGCCGGTAAAGAAAACCGGCAAGCCACAAAACATAGAGTTTTTGCAGCGTGTCCAAATCGGACAAACCGCTCAAGGCTTTTATTTCATCGATCGTTAAGAAGGCTTTATCAAATCTGGAAAGCAGAAAGGCTTCTTGCGGAAGCAGATTAATATACGCCGGTGCCGTCGCTTTGCGGCTGAAGGACTCCTTAAAACTCTTAAATCGCCGGACAATCGTTTCTTTCGCCATATTTCTGGCAACTTCGACCAAAAGACTATAAATATCTACTTTATGATGAATGTCCTCTTTTATTCGCGCCAGAGGGCTGAAAACCCAAAGACCTTCATGCCAGCTGAAAACATCTCTTAGAATTGCTTCGATCTGGCGCGCAAAGACCGATTTGAGCGACGAGGCGGAAAGAATTTCCTTTTCCTGCAAGGCTTTGGCGAGAGCAAAATCGTTTGTAAATTCGGGGATCTCGACCAGCCTTTGTTTGGTGATCGCCTCGGCTTCGAGAAGCATTTCGAAGATCCGGTGCTGCCGCTGGTTGGAAACGGCAAAAACCACCTCGCCGCCCGTGACATAGATGATTGTTTTATTGTTATGATGCGAAAGACGCAGCGAGCCGTCGAGCCGCGCCTGCAAAAGCTCGACCAGCAGTTCGGCAGGCGGATGCTGGGTCAGATTTCCGTTGATTTCGAGATTGTTCGGGGAACTCATTGAAGTAAAACGGGCGAAAAGGAAAGATTTGTTTTTCGCCCGTTTTTATCATAACAAATTCGCGGCAGAAAAGTTAAGCAAAAATTTTGTCATTTATCATTTGTCATTTACCATTTATCATTAAAAACGAATGCTTCACGATTTTATTTTGGCGGGAAAGAGAATGCGGCTCTGGCAGCGGACGGGCGAATCTTACGAACACGTTTTGATGAAAGCGCTCGGCTACGCGATGTTTGCGCCGCAATATCCAAATCTTGAGATCGAAATAAAGGTCGGCTTGCGCTACAAACCGGATTTGATCGCGGTCAAAACGCAAAACGATTTCGCATTCTGGGGCGAATGCGGGCAAAATTCGATCCGCAAAACGCACTGGATTCTCAAACACACGCGCACCGAAAAGATGGTCTTGTTCAAAATCGGGATCAATGCCGAACAATTGATCAAACAAATCCGCGAAGAAATTCCCGCCAAATATCGAATGAACGGAAAACTGACTTTGATAAATTTTGTTAACGAAATTGTAAAATTGACAGAATCGAAACAAATTGCGAAAGTTTCAAAAGATTGGTTTAGCAAATTTGAGATTTGAGAAAGACATTACCCGCGCCATGCGCGAAAAAACGCGAAAATATTTAGATCTTAAATTTTTCGTGATTTTCGCGCATGGCGCGGGCAAAAAAAGATGATAAAACCCGAAATAACAATCCGCGAAGTCGAAACGATCGAGGAAATGCGCGAATGTATCGAATTACAGCGCACGGTTTTTGCCTCGCCCGATATGGAAATTTCGCCCGTCCGCCATTTGATCGTTGCGCGTTATGCGGGCGGTTTTACGCTCGGCGCATATTTGGGCGAACGGCTGGTCGGTTTCGTGCTGTCGCTGCCGATGTTTATTGACGGCAGTCTCGAACACGCGTTTTATTCGCATATGACGGCAGTCGATACGAGCTTGCAAAGCCTCGGGATCGGCGCAAAAT
The DNA here is from genome assembly GCA_902826505.1 of uncultured Acidobacteriota bacterium. Lineage (GTDB taxonomy): Bacteria > Acidobacteriota > Blastocatellia > Pyrinomonadales > Pyrinomonadaceae > JAFDVJ01. The sequence continues at coordinate 385 of CADEFG010000471.1, read as the reverse complement.
TAAAATGGGCGCAGCGCGAACGTTCACTGGCGGAAGGCGCAAGTTATATCAAATGGACTTATCAGCCTGTTTTGGCGCGCAATGCTTTTTTTAACATCGAACGGCTCGGCGCCGAGATCAATACATATATGCCGAACTTTTACGGTACGGATGCCGAAGCGAGCGCGGAACAAAAATCGGCGCAAGTCGGCGTGGACAGCGACCGTCTGTTTGTCGACTGGCATTTGAATTCGCCAAAAGTCGTTGCGCTTTCCAAAGGCGAAAAGTTCGAAGAAACCGGCGAAATCGTCAAAACGGTCGAAATTCCGCCGAATTGGAACGAATTGGTCGTTGCCGACACAAAAAAAGCGATCGCCGAACAATTACGCATCAAAGCCGAATTTCA
>CADEFG010000470.1 GCA_902826505.1 uncultured Acidobacteriota bacterium | reverse complement strand
CGGTATTTGTCGTGGTGGTGGTGTTTTTATTGATCGTACTCGGTTTTATGAGTTACCGGCTTTTCAATCGTGAGGCGGAAAAGTCCAACAATAATATTGCGCCGATCGAACAATTGCGTTTCCAAAGACTGACCGACTTTGGCGACGTTATTTTTCCGACAATTTCTCCAAATGGCGAGCTGCTGGTTTTTGTGCGTCACGAAGAAGTGCAGGAAAGTGTTTGGGTCAAACAAATTGCGACCGATGCGATCAAACAAATATTGCCGCCTTCGCCGAAAGGCTATGCCTCGCTGGCATTCTCACCCGACGGGAAATATCTGTATTTCCGCGAGGAATCCGAAGGCTCGTCGATTTATCAAACCACGGTTTTTGGCGCGACGCCGAAAAAAGTCGCCGAGAATGTTTGGAGCGATTTTAGTGTTTCGCCGGACGGAAGGCAGTTTGCTTTTGTCCGCCGCGCCGGTGAAAAAAAAATGAATCTGCTGATTTTGGCAAATATTGACGGAAGTGGCGAGCGTGAATTGACCGCCCGAGCAGCGCCGCTCGATTTCCGAGGAACGCCCGCCTGGTCGCCGGACGGCGGAAAGCTCGTGATTGCCGCGGGTATTCAATCGCAATTTTTCCCGAATCTATTGATGATTGATGTTTCGAACGGAATTGAAACGGAGTTAAAAACCCCGCGTTGGCGGGCAATTCCGCGAACTTTATGGATGCCGAACGGCAAATTTTTAATTATTTCGGCGCGAGAAGCGAACGAATCTTCCTCACAAATTTGGATGTTGTCGCCTTTTGACGGCGAAGTCCGCCGTTTGACAAATGATCTGGAAGGTTATTTTTGGCTTAGTTTATCGGCAGACGGGCGAAAATTGGTGACGCGCCAACAGCAAATTGTGTCGCATTTATGGTTATTGCCGGGACGGGATCAAAAAAACATGAAACAGTTGACCTTTGGCTTTAGAAATTTGGACGGATATGTCGGACTCGCTTGGTCGCCAGACGGGAAAATAATTTTCAGCGGATTTTACGAAAATACAACCGATCTATATTCGATCAATGCTGACGGCACGAATAAAAAGCAATTAACCGCGAATAATGGACCGGACAATACCAATCCGGCAGTTTCAAACGATGGCAAATATATCGTTTACACCTCTGAGAAATCAGGTACGACGCAAGTTTGGCGAATGGACATTGACGGGCGCAATCCAAAACAACTGACGTTTGGTGAGGAACAAACGGAAAGATCGCATTCACCGGTTTTGTCGCCGGATGGTCGCGAGGTGTTTTTTATCAAACGCGCCGCGACTCCGTCGGCAATTTGGAAAGTCCCGATCGAAGGCGGAAATGCCGTCCAGATTTCACGTTTGAACAATGGCACGCCCGAAAGTTTTTTATCGATTTCGCCCGACGGCAAATGGCTTGCTTACCGCCATATCTCAGCCCAACCGGAGACCGGAAACGAATCGCCGACTTTTCGAATCGGGGTGATTTCAACCGACGGCAATGCCGATCCAAAACTTTTTGACTTACCAATGCGTCGTCCGCGAATTCAATGGTCAGCCGATTCATTATCTTTTGATTATGCCGCCGGCACGTTTAACAGTTCAAGCCTTTGGCGGCAATCACTCAACTCGGGCGAGCCGAAAAAGCTTTTTGATTTTCCCGATCGGATCTTTAATTTTGCGTGGTCAGGCGACGGCAAAAACCTTGCGGTTTCGCGCGGCAAACAACAGGGCGATGCGATTTTAATTTCAAACTTGCCCTGAATCGAGACATTTCTTTTGCCTAATTTGCCAGCGGAATTTTCAAATGCTAACTTAAAATAAACATATTGAGATTAATTTTAGAAATAATTATGAACAGACCGCCACCCTATTTTCCGCAAAATCAGCTTTCGCCGCCGGATGAAAATCGTTATAAAAAATTTAAGCTGATCGTTGCCGCCGCGATTTTCTTTTTGACGCTGCTTTTGATCGGCGCCGGAGTTGGGATTTTTTATCTAATTCGATGGGCAATTTCTTAGAGCAGTAACAATTTAAAAAACAAAGTCGGCAAATTAACTTGCCGACTTTGTTTTTTTTGAAATTAGAATTTTTCCGAGAGCGGGATCTCTTTTTCCAAAACGACGACATTTTCGCCAATCACGATCATCGTGACCGGCAGAAAACCTTGCTCGCCGCCTTTGTCAATTTCTTTATGGATTTTGACTTCCTTTCGTCCTTGAACCAATTTATATTCGTAGGCTTTATTGGATTTTGGGGCGCTTTCCATCAGCATTACCAATTCAGCCGTGATAAAGCCCTGCTTGAAAATGATCGTCCGCGGCAGCAATTGATAACCTTGTTTGGCTAAATCGTTTAACTCTTTTTCCATGGTTTTGAGCCGCGAAGTTGCCAAAACCTTGTAATTATAAGGCTCACTGGCTGCTTCGGGAACGCGTTTAAGCAATATCGACATATCATATTGCTGGGTCGGCGCCCCGTACAAAACCCGAAAACCTTTGACGGCAACCTCGTCGAGTTCCTTTTCCATGGTTTGAATTCGTTTCGTCGAAAGAACCAAAAAAGACTGATCGTCGTCAATTTTTATTTTGTCCTGGGAGAAGACAAAACCCGCGAATGTGAAAAAACAAATTAGTGAAAAAATTATTGATTTCATTTTACCGATTCAAATTACCGATCCAAACTCGAATTTAGTTTCTTGGCATTTGCTTTGGCACCTTCGATCGCCAATTGTTTGGCTTGCGGCAGCAATTCGATCGCCCGTTGTAATTGATTATCGTATTCATTAAAAACCTGGAACGAGGTTTGTGACCCGTAAGCCGCCGTCACGAGTTCGGTTCTTAAAACCCGCAGCACAAATTCTTTTTCCTTATCAATTTGGTTTGCTGGAACTTTATACTTTTGAACCGCATAATTTTTGAAACCCTGAAAAATTTGATCAGTAATTTCAAAATCTTTCGATTTGATATCGTAATCAAATTTTATCGGGCGATCAACTTTATAAGGGTCAAGCCCGGAAATTTTTCCAAACGCGAGATCGAGCGCGTAGGCAAAGATCGGATTGACCAATTTTTGCTGGATTCGAAGACTGTCTTCGCTGAGGGTTTTCGGTTTGACTACCTCGTCGGGCATAATTCCGCCGCCGCCGTAAACCGTTCTGCCCGAATCGGTTTTTGTTTCCATGCCCTTCGGCGGTTGGTTGCCGTTTTCGTCACGGTAAGTTCCCCCTTTCGTATAGTAATCGTAAAGGTTTCCGTTTGAATAATCGCGTTGGATCAGTCGTCCCGATGGTGTTTCGTATTTGGCGATCGTCAACAGAAGCATCGAGCCGTATTCAAGCTGAAAAGGATTTTGAACCAAACCTTTTCCGAAAGTGGTTTCACCGACGATCAAAGCGCGGTCGTGATCCTGAAGCGCGCCCGACAGAATTTCGGACGCCGAAGCCGTGTTGCGATTGACCAAAACGACGAGCGGAGTGTCGTCCGGGTTGGCGTTGGTTGACGGATAACTGTCGGCAGTGCCTTCTAATCTGCCTTTTTGCGTGAAAATCGTTTGTCCCTTGCCGATAAATGTGTTCGCCACATAATAAGCTTGATTGACAAGACCGCCGCCGTTGTTGCGAAGATCTATGACGAGCTGCTGCATTCCCTCGGTTTTCAGATTTGCCATCGCCTGGCGGAACTCGGCAAAGGTCGTCGAATTAAATCCGCCCGACATATTGATATAGCCGACGCCGGGACGAATCATATAGGCTTCGGAGATCGATGGTTGGGCGACCGCGTCGCGGATAATTTCAACCGTTTCGCGTTTGCCGGTGCCGTATTTTTCAACGACCAGTTTGGCAACCGTGCCGCGCGGTCCGCGAAGAAAAGTTCGAACCTCGCTAAAAGGTTTTCCGACCATCGAAGCGCCGTTGACTTCGAGAATTTTATCGCCGTAGGTCAGACCGGCGCGATTGGCGGGCGCGCCTTCAAAAGTCGCCTTGATAAAGGTTGCAATGACATTTCCGTTGGCATCCGATAAATCTCCGATGGTGGCGCCGATCCCGAAATAACGCGAACTTTGGTCGGTGCGAAATTGTTCTGATTCCTTGGCATCGAAATAGTTCGAATGCGGATCGAGCGTGTGCAGCATCGAATCGATCGAAGTTTTAAAAAGGTCGTTGTAATCCAAACTCTTACCGTTGACGTGATTTGATTCGATCAGAGTCAAAGCTTCGGCGACGTCCGATTCAATCGTTTCGGAAGTCACGACTTTGCTTGTTTTTGTAATTGATTTATTTTCGATCGAGGTTTTCGGATTGGTTTTCGAAACCGCCGAAGGGACTTGAGCAAAAACGTTTGAAAAAACTAAAATTATGGAAAGAATAACGCCAAACAGAGTTGAACTTTTTTTCACTATAAAAATCTCCTGAAAATTTACTGCCGAATAGAATTTTTCTCAAAAAATGATAACATCTGTTTGAAGAAAAAGCGATGAAATTAGTTGCTTCGGCAATTCAAACAATAAATTTTTATCAAAAACAAAATAAAAAATTTATGAATA
>CADEFG010000469.1 GCA_902826505.1 uncultured Acidobacteriota bacterium | reverse complement strand
GTTTTTGTATCATAGATATTTCCCTCATGAATTTATTTCGTCTTGAAATCTGGAGAAAGTTCTTCTCCGCCGAAATTAATCGCAACGCGCAAACTTTATCCAAATAATTCAAAATCAATTAAGCGCAAAGGAAATGCCATGTCTTCAGATCGGTGTTAAATGTTGAAAATAAAACAGTAAATACCAGCCAAGCGAGCTTTATCAAGATTTGAAATAGTGAGAATATCTTATTTTATTAAATGAAATATTAAATCGAATTTTGTTTTGTGAGATGAACGGACAAAAAAAGAGGACGAACTGCGGGTTCGTCCTCAAAACCAAAACCGGGTTGCCGGAAAATATGGTTTTGGTTTTAGCGTGAATTTTTAGCCCTTCAGACTTTTCAGACATTTCACCAATTTCACGTTTGATTCCCAATCCGTGACATCGCCGTTCATGACATTCAAGCCAGATTGCCCAAATGCCGGCGGCATCTTTTCACGGCTGTTCCAGAGCAGAATGACCCGCTCGTTGAAAAGAGCCTGCGCGACACTGATTTCCGTAACGCGGTCGCACCGCAGCAAAGTGTTGCCGTTTGAAACGTGGCAATCCTGCTCGTCGAGCAAAAAAAGCGCGGCTTGGCATTGCTTCATCGCGGCGCGTTGCGCGAGCGGCAGAAAACCGTTCTCGAACGCGCCTGCCCCGAAAGCAATGCTTTCAAAATCGGCAAGTTCGAGCGCGGCGCGCAGGTTTTCGGATTCGCACTCGCGGCTTCCCGCCGAAATGTAAACCCGATTAACCGTTTCGCCCGCGATTTTATCGAACTGATAAACGCTCGGACGATTAAAAACCGCTTGCGGAACAAATTCGACCGGCTCGACCGATGCGTCGAGAAACTTTTTGATCTGGTCGAGCCTGACGCTCAAACGTGCCGGTTGACCGCGTTTGCCGACCGTTGCCGTGCCGAGCTCGGCGGCATGACAAAGGCTGAAAAGGCTGACGATCACCGCTTCGATGTTCTCGTCGTTCTGCGGGCTGAGCCCCAGATCAGCACCCGACAACTGCCAGAAATTCGCGACATCGAGATATGTGGCGATCTTTATATTCTGCCCGTAAATCCATTCGACCGCCCGCAGATAGGCGGGAACCGTCCGCAAAATACGTCGGTGAATCCCGCATTCGGCTTCCGTATTTTGCGCCAGCTCCTCGCCCAGAGGAGTCAGGAGAAAGCGTTCGTCGGCGTGACTGATAATTCCCCAGAACTCGTAAGCCGCGATTTTTCGCGCATCGAAAACGCGGCGCGGTTCGGCATTCGTCATCTCGATCACCGAAACGCCGTTCGGTTTATGCTTGAAGAATTTGACGACTTCGCGCAAATCGTTGGCAGTTGCCAGGATCGGCAAGCTAACCCCGGGCGAAGTTTCAAATTCCGAATCCGGCGAGACGTGCATTTCAGACTGACTTCGATAAAAGAAATCGTTCGTATTGACGACCGGCGGCGATTCGTCGCGGTATTCGTTTTTGGAAATTTGCAGATACATCTCGTCAAACCTCCTTACTCAAAGCCAATCCGCCTTCGCCCTTGCAGGCGATTCCGAAACGCTTCATTTTCGCGTTGAGCGTCGTGTAATTGATGCCGAGCATCTGCGCCGCTGCCCGCTGATTATTGTCGGTCAGAAAGAGAGCTTGCCGGATAATATCGGTTTCAAAGTTTTTCATCTGTTCATAAAGATTAAAATTCTCGTCCAGATTGACCCGTTCGTTCTCGTTGACCGTTTCCAGTTCGTTCAGTAATTTATTCAATAATTGCTTGACGATACCGATACGCGGCGTGGTTGAATACTGCCACATTTTACGCTCGATATATGCTAAGTTCGGACTCTGTCTTGTGTACATCTTTACCACCTCGAAATTTATGAATTTTATTTATGAATTAACCCACCAAATATGAATTTATGAATTAACATCTAAAATCTTCGATAAAACGAGCGCTAAAGGTCTTTAATTAAAATTGACTATTCTCAATTTTTCTCAATTTTCCACAGTTCGCCCCAATAATCTGAAAAAAATTCCGCTTTTTGAATCATTTTTGCATTTATCTTAAAAAAACTACCGGTTTTTTGTCCGGTAAATTTAATTGAAAGCCGTTTTGGCAATTTCCCGCTCATTCTATTTGCAACTATTTGGTTTAAAGGGCATCCTATAAGCTGTTAGTCCTTCTCTTGCACCGGTTTTTTTGGTGCGCTCGTCAAAGACGGTTTTCTGGATAAGTTCGAGAGCAGGTTCATTTTTAATTACAGAAGTCGCTCTTGAATTTTTTGAGCATCCGAAATCCGAACTCTTCGTTGCTACCGTTTTTCTCCGAAGCCAACTCGATTCGATACTTCTTTGGAAATTCTCAAAACGAGAAAAAGGTAAATATTTTTATGTCAACGAAACTTTATGTCGGAAATCTTTCCTTCAGCACATCAACCCAGGATCTAGACCAAATGTTCGGCGAAGTCGGCACGGTCATTTCCAGCAATATTATCGAAGACCGCGAAACCGGTCGTTCACGCGGTTTTGCTTTCGTCGAAATGTCGTCGAAAGAAGAAGCGCAAAGCGCAATCACCAAGCTTAACGGCAAGGAAATTGACGGACGCGAATTAACCGTCAACGAAGCCAAACCGCGCGAAGAACGCGGCGGCGGCGGCGGCGGTGGTCGCGGCGGCTACGGTGGCGGCGGCGGCGGTCGTGGCGGAAATCGCGGCGGCGGCGGCGGCGGTTATGGCGGCGGCGGTTCACGCTGGTAAGCGCCGAACGGTTTGCTAAAACTGTTTTGTAATAAACGTGTCTCCGGTTAAAAATTTAGCCGGAGACACCGTTTAATTTTAGGGAATCTTTAGTTGTCACGATCGGTCAAGCCGGTGCGGATAACAATTGACAAGAAAAATTTAGTAATTTATGAAAGAAGAATTAATTGAAGTCGGCGGACTTATTGTGGATAAACAGCGCGACGCTTGTTTTAAGGTCAAGGTCAACGGCAGCGATCATATCGTGATGGCGCAAATTTCGGGCAGAATGCGCAGAAATCGCATCCGCATCCTGATCGGTGACCGCGTTGACGTTGAAATGTCGCCGTATGATCTGACGAAAGGCAGAATCACGTATCGCCACAAATAAATTTTTTTTTTACAGCGGATGATAGTTTTTTTATTTTCTTTTCGCCTTAGTTAGACGGAGAGCGAAATTGGCGATATTTTTTGTCAATTCTGCTCAACCGAAAATTAATAAGGAGTTTTGAAAAAATAAAATATGATCTTTCCGTTAAGAGAATTAAGAATTTTGAGCAGCAGTCGCGGCAATACGTTCGGTATGGTGCGGAAAAAAGGAACCAAGGCACATCAGGGTTGGGATCTCGAAGCGCGAAACAATTCGCTGTTATATGCGGTTGCGGAAGGTGAGATCGTCAACGTTGACCGCACGGACAATACATCTTACGGCTGTTCGATAACGCTCAGATTTCAATATAACGGCTACGACTATTACGCTTTTTACGCGCACATCAATTCGAGTCTCGTTTCAAAGTATGACTGGGTTGACGAAGGCGCGGTGATCGGTTTTTCGGGCAGTACGGGCAATGCGCGAGGCAGCAAATCGTGGGAACAACATCTGCATTTCGAGTTTCGCGAGAAATATTCCTGCGGCAAAGGTCTTGCCGGACGCGTTGATCCGAAGTTTTTTTACGGCGAGCCGCCCTATCATTGGGTAAGCCAGCCGGGTCCCGAAGTTCTCGAATCCTATTAAAATTTCACGCCGCGATAATGGCATCAAAAAGCACGAAAGCAAATTAACCTGCTTTCGTGCTTTTTGATGTTTTTGAATTTACTTTTTGATTGCGACGGTTGCGGTTTCAACTTGTTTTGGTGCCGGCTGAAGAAGCGCATAAACAGCTTCGAGCATCTGGCGTTGGCGCAGATAACCGCTCACGCCGTCGGCTTCGAGACAGATATACGGCACTGCAGTTTGCCCCGCATAAACCGAAAGCGAACCGTCGTCAACCGCGCATTGTTTCGACTGCAAACGCGCCGCAGATTTCTGGACGACGACGTTAAAACCCTTTTCCGCAAAATAGCCGATCTGCGCGGGCGTCGAAAGAAATATAAAATTATCCTCGTCCGTTTCGGTATTCGAAAGAAAAACGCCGTCAGCCTGCGCTTCAAACGCGCCGTGGACGAGATTGTCCGTGCTTTGACCTTTGATAAACGCAACGGCGGTTAAATCACCGGTTTGCGCGTTTACGGCTTTCGCGGAAACGTCCGTGTTATTGTGAACGGCGACGATAAAGCGTTCGCCTTCGCGCAAGGTCTTGCCGTCCGGCGCGAGAATGATTTGCAAAAGCTGGTCGGCAAAGTTTTTGACAACTGTGTCGATCTCGGTCGCAAGATGACAGCTTCTGCCGTTGTCGGTGTAAATACGATTCGGGTCGATCGTGTAGGTTTTGCCGCCGGAACTAAATTTTATATTGCGCAGCGGATTGCCTTTATCATCCACCGATTCGATCTCGATCAGGCGTCCGCCGTTGCGGGC
>CADEFG010000468.1 GCA_902826505.1 uncultured Acidobacteriota bacterium | reverse complement strand
CGTGATCGGCCGACGCCCGTTCGGCGGGACCAGGGGTTGATTGTAAAAACCATTGTGGATTTTTGTCATGTGACCGCGGCTGATCTTATAGAGACCTTCCTGATCGGCGCGGATCTCGAGCGCGCTCGAGCGCGCTTTCCACTGCTGTTCGTTGGGCTGGACGGCGAAACCGTCGATCAGCGGAATATATTCGATGAGCGGCGGCTGAACGGTTGTTTCGCCAAGTTTGTTTTTGTCGAATTTATACCACAGATAGCTTCCATATTCTTTCTGCCGCGCCAATTTATCGGTAGTTTCAGCGGTTTTTTCGGATTCCTCGCCCTCGGTTTCCGCTTCGCTCTCTTCTTCGGAAACGACATTCGGCATTTCAGCTTCTTCGACTTCTTTTTCGATCCGTTTGCGAAGCGAAATATCTTCGATCAGAAGGCGAAAATCTTCGCCGTTTTTCCAGAGCGTCCGCGGCAGAAAATTTTCATCGGCGAGCAGCACTTCCAAACCCGCAATATCTTTTTCGAGATAATAATGGATTTGGGCGGGCTGTTTTCGCATTCCGGCAAAGATGTTTTCGAGATCGGCAAAAAACGGCGGCAACGGATCGGCTTTGACATAAACGCGCCGCCCGCCCTGGCGTCCGAGCATGACGAGTTCTTTGCCTTCACATTCCTGACAATTTGATAAAAAAGGCGGCAGCTCGTTGACTCTCTGCGCGACGAGAAAATCTTTCAAACCTTCGAACTCTTCGGGCGTCAAAACTCGCTCGCGAAAACGCGCCGGGTTGTCTTCCCAACTGAAAACCGCTTTGTCCTTGTAAATCCTGATAAAATTATTGTCATAGGCGTAGACGCCGAGAAGCTCCTGATTTTCTTTGACTTCCTTTTGCAGTTTTTTATCGGTTTCGCCGTCGTTTGAAAATCCATAAAAGAAATAGGGCGGAAGTCCCTGAAACGATTTATCGACGCTGATAAAGAGGTCGCGCGTAAATTGAAAATAATAACCGGTCGAAGCGGCGTTGTCCGGCAAAAATGAAACCCGCGCCCCGAGAATTTTGGCTTCGTTCGGATGAAGCGCGAGCACGATCTGCCGCGCTTCGGGCGAATCCTCGGATTCGAGATAGCGTTCGGCGGCAAGCGCGAGCAGTTTATTCGGGTTTTGCAGATTAACCGCGACCTTTTGAACGGGCAGCGCAGCGCGGATCAGCCGCGCACAACCGAGCATCGCGGTTTTTGCTTCCGCGTTATCGCCGTCGAGAAGCGCGTCGTAGTTGGTTGTTTCTTCGAGCAAACACGCCGAAATGCCGAGCGCGGTCGGGTTTGCGCCGACGATCCCGGTCACGTCATTCAATTGTTTTTCGCGCAAATCCTTGCGAATGATCAGCAGCTTGATGACCGCCTGAAGATTTGATTTGCCATCCTTTAAATCTCGGAGCATCAGCGAATTGATCGCCGTGCCTTTCCAATTCTGGATGATCCGGCGCAGAACCGCGGCGATTGGCGGATCTTTCTTGTCGTAAAAATTGATCCGGTCGATTGTCGCCGTCACCAGTTCTTCGCTGACCTCTTCGATGTTTATCAATTGATTTCCCAAAGTCAGTTTGAGATCGTTCGGGTTATAGACAGTTTCCGGCGCGACATAAGGAACAGAAGTGTTCATCGCCAGACTGACATTTGATTCGCCGCTGTAAAGAACCGCCGTATTGCTCGCCATATTGGACGGCATCATCTGTTCCTGTTTATTGACGGCTTTGGCGACCGCTTCGAGCGATTCGATCTGTTCGGGAATCGAAAAACCGTTCGAGGCGAGCAGTGCCCGCACGACATTTTGCCGTTCCCAATTTTCAACCAGCGGCAAAACCTGCCGGAGCGGCGCGATCGCCAGCGAGCTTTTCTGTTTTTCGAGCGCCATGATCGCCGCGCTGCGATATGGATAAATTTCGGTTTGAGAACGGTTGACGGCGACATTTGCCATTGAAGTATTATAAGCGCGGTTACTTGAATAAACCGACATATTCGAGTTGCCGCTCGGCGAAACTTCGAGCTCGACCTTTTCCTTTTCGCCGAGCATCGCGATCAAACCCGGAACGCTTTCGGGCATCGCGTAAAGCCGCAGTGCCGAAACGATCTTGCCGCGTTCGCCGCTGATCTCTTTTGCCCAGTTCGGATTTTCGAGCCACGGCAAAAGCGCTTTGATGATCTCGGGATTTTTTTCCGTGTCGATCAAGGTCGAAAGATTTCTGACCGCCGCGTTGCGAATCGTCGCATTACTGCTGCCGGCGAGTTCGATCATTTTGGCGACGTATTTGTCCGACGGCGAATGATTAAGCAGCGTCGTCAAACCCGTGTAAACCTGTCCGTTGACGCGCAGCTCATACAAAGTTTCGTCTTCGAGCAGCGAATAATACCAATCGTCGCGTCCCGGATAATCGCCCGATTCGACCAATGCGTCCATCGCCAGATCGCGGTTGCCGGGTTGAAGAGATTTGTTCTCGACCGTTTGTTGAAGCTGTTTGCGGTAAGTTTCGGCGTCGCCCGAATCACCAACCGCCATCGCGTGTTGGTAAAACGCCCAGCGCGCGAGAGTTTGCGAGATCGGTTGCTGTGAATTGCCGAGCATTCTTTCGAGAATCGGTTTGGCTTTGTCCCATTCGACCCGCGCGAGCGCGAGAACTTCATTTTGATTGGTGACATATTCTTTTGTATCGGCGGCTTGATTGGCGATCTGAAAAAGCTCGTCGGTAAAATAACTGCTGTGATAGGTCAGCCAGCGTTTGACTTCCGCCCGCCACGACGCGTCATATTCGCGGCGCGAAATTTCCTCATCGTAAAGCCGTTTGACAAAATCCGTCGTTTCCTTGCCTTCGGGCAAAACGCCGAGTAGTTCCGATAATGATTCGGGTTTTTTCTCGATCTCCGCGATCAGCCGCTCGAGGGATTTATCGGTTGGTTTGATGGTGTAGGTATATTTCGGGTCAAAACGGTTTTGCGCCTTCCAATAGGCAAGCAGATCTTCGACGGGGGCGTCGTCGGGCGGCGGATTTTTTTTATCGAAGAATTTTTCGTCGCGTTCGGTCTGCTCGATCCGGAAATACGGATTCGGCGGCGGCGGCGCGGGCAAGTTTAACAAACCCGGCAAGATACTGTTCTGCGCTTCCCCGGAAGGCATCAAGAAATACGATCCGATGAGCAAAAGTGAAGAGCAAAGCGCGACGGCGGACAGGAATCTTTTCATAAAAACCTAAACCTTAAAACTTATCTGAATTGATAACTTATTTATAACGAAAAAGCAATATTTTTTTGCAGAGCGTTTTTATTTTTCATCCGGTAGGGGAATCGCGAGCAGATAATCGTCTTCCAAATATCTGCCGTTATAAACAAAATAGATTTTGGCGTCTTTTTCATCAACCCAAACATCTTCGCTGTCGAGCGCGATTTGCGGAAGTTTGACAAGTGATTTAAAGCTGAACAATTTGTCGTTGTAAATACCGATTTCGGTCGCTTCGCCGTCATAGATTGCCGCCCAAAACTCATTCGGTTTGCCGTTTGACTGCAAAGGTCGGAATGTTTGATATTTCAACGGTCGAAACTCGCCTCTGACCTTTTCGACCGCGCCCGATTCAGCGTTGAGCAGATAATATTGAAGATTTTTGTCATCGTCTGCATCCGCACTGCGGATCAAAACCTTTTGATGCGCGTTGACAAAAGTTACGGCATTTAAATTTTGCGCGGGCGCAATGTTGATCTTTGATTCTTTGCCGGTTTGCAGATTTATTCGAACGAGATAATTCGGCGTTGCCCAATCGACCTCGGCTTTGGACACGATTGCCCATTTTCCGTCGGGCGTGGTGACCGGCTTATTATAATTTCCTTCACGGATTTGCTGAGCGGCAAAATTACTGGTTTTCCACAAACCGCCTTTGCTGAAGCTGCCTGCGCGAATCTCGAAAGTCCCGCTTCGGGATTGCCTGATGCTGTTGTTTGAATCCAAATCTTCGATCGACGGAAACATCAGATTGTCGCGCAAAAAGGGAATTTCAAACGGTTCGTTTGCCGCCGCGCCGAGCTTTCCGTTTTCAAATTTGCGCCATTCGTAATGTTCAAACTCTCTTTCAGCGCGGCGTTTGCGGGCGTTAATGCCGCGTATTTCATAATCCAGGTCTTCGTTCTTGTCGTCGAGTTTATCGAGCTTTTCGATCTCGTTGAAGATTTCACGTTTTCTGACAATATCTTCGACTAAAACGCGAAAATCATCGCCGTTTTTCCAGATCGTTTGCGGCGCAAAACGATTGTCGGTAAACAAAATTTCCAAACCCGCAACATTTTTCGCAAATTTGAACTGTGGTTTAGGGGCACCTTGTTTCAAAGATGCGAACAAAAATGACATCCAAAATCCGGCGCCCATTCCGCCGTAGGCGAAAATTCTTCGCCCGCCGCGCCGGTCGAGCATCACAAATTGACCAATTCCAGTGACAAAACCGGGAGTAGTAAATTCCGGGGTTCTTTCGTCAATTTTGTTATCGATGATGGAATTGTGAAAAGCTTTAAGCTCTGCTTTGGTCAAAACCTTCTCT
>CADEFG010000467.1:3011-4586 GCA_902826505.1 uncultured Acidobacteriota bacterium | reverse complement strand
GTTTAAAAGCGTTCCGCTGCGTGAGCTCAAATCGGTCAGAACATATTTCACAACCTTGCTTTTGGCATCGCTAATGGCGTTGATGCGGGCGTGTTTGCGTGAAGTTTTCGAATCGTTGACACGAACATCGGCTTCGATCGCGCGACCTAAGATAACCTCTTCGCGTTCGAGCGGAATCGGCACGGCGAGTAAATCTCCGTTTAAAAAAATCAATGCCGGGCGCAAATCTTCTTGTGAACGTTTCGATTTGTTCATAAACAGCAGACAGGGACGGAGTTATCAGCGGTAAACAACTCTAACTTATAGAATAGCTTATTTTAAGACAAAATTTCCAGAGATTTTTAAGGGGTTATTTAAACTATACCTCTAAATAAAAATAACGACAACAATAATTTTTTCGGATCATTAACGGCATTTGAAACAAATTTCCGGCAATTTTTAAAAAAAGAATGATTTCTCAATTAATTTCGCCGGTTTTTCCTTTGCAATTTCGAAACGCCGGTTTACAGCGTCCGCCGCATCATTTAATATTGACGGTTTAACATTGAAACGAATGAAAATTCTCTTTGTCAAACTCAGCAGTATCGGCGACATCGTGCATACTTTGCCGACGCTGGCGGCAGTCCGCCGCGCGCTGCCGAACGCCGAAATTTCGTGGACGGTCGAAAAATCATCGGCGGAAATCCTGCGCGGCAATCGTTTGTTGGACAATCTGATCGAGATCGATACGCGTTCCCTGCGGAGCGGAAAAATCATCGGTGAAATTCTGCCCGATGTCGGACGGCAAATGCGCGAGGTCCGTAAATTCGGCTACGACATCGCGCTCGATTTTCAGGGACTTTTAAAATCCGCGACGATCGCCAAGTTCTCTAAAGCATCGCGCAGTTATGGTTTTGCCAAACAAAATCTGCGCGAACCGGCGAGTCGTTTTCTTTTGACAAAAACCTTCGAAACGCCGAAAAAGATTCATATCATCCGCAAAAATCTGGCTTTGGCAGAAAAGGCTTTGAATATCGCCGTTCCGACCGAAAATTTCGAATTCCCGATCACAACATCCCAGGCGCATCAAACGGAAGCCGACAAGATCGTTAATGAAGCGGGCGAAAATTTTGCGATCCTCAACCCGGCGGGCGGTTGGGTGACAAAGCTCTGGCATGCCGAAAAGTTCGGGGCGCTGGCTGATAAATTGTGGGAAGAAAACGGTTTGATCTCGGTCGTGACGACCGCGCCGCACGAAAACGATCTGGCGCAGAAGGTTTTGCAAAACAGTCAATCGGGCAAAGTTCTAATTGCCCAGACGAGTTTGAAAGGGTTTTATGAATTAGCAAAGCGCACACGCGTTTACGTCGGCGGCGACACCGGACCGACGCATCTCGCGATTGCTGCGGGCGCACCGGTCGTCGGAATTTTCGGACCGACCGAATGGTGGCGCAACGGAAGCCCGAATCCGCAGGACATCTGCGTCGAAAGAAACGACATCGGCTGCCGCGTCGATTGTCACCGGCGCACCTGTTCAAACTGGATTTGTCTCGACATTTCGGTCGAAACGGTTTCGGATGCGGTGCAAAAAAGACT
>CADEFG010000467.1:0-2911 GCA_902826505.1 uncultured Acidobacteriota bacterium | reverse complement strand
GTGGTTTCAAAAAATAAAAGACTTTTACAGCGTCTGCGCGTTCCGCTCGGATTTTTGTTTGCGATAATTTTTCTGATCTTCGCCAAACCGGCGCTCGTCACGCTGATTGCTGGCGCGGTCGTTTCGATTCTCGGAATTCTGATTCGCGCCTGGGCGTCGGGACATATTCGCAAAAATCAGGATCTGGCGATTTCCGGTCCATATGCCTACACGCGCAATCCGCTTTATCTGGGAAGCTTTCTGCTCGGGGTCGGATTTACCGTCGCTTCGGGCGTCTGGTGGCTCGCACTTGTTTTCATTGCCTTGTTCTTAGGCATCTATTTGCCCGTGATGCGCGTCGAAGCAGAAGATTTAACGCAAATTTTCGGCGAAGATTACAAGGAATATACTGAAAATGTTCCGCTTTTTTTTCCGCGCGTGACGGCGTGGAAAAAGAGTGTCGAAAAATTCGATTTTCAGTTATACTTACGTTACAGAGAATATCGTGCCGCGCTTGGAATGATCTTCGCGTGGGGCGTTTTAGCCGCCAAAGCAATTTTTTTCAAATAGAGTTATGAGACATAAAATTATCACTTGGCTGATGCTTTTTTGCTTGTTTGTTGCGTTTTCTTCAAACCTTACGGCGCAGACAAATGTTAATTATTCAGCTAAAAACAAACCTTTCGCGACCGGCGAAGTTCTTACCTTCGAAGGAAAAGTCAGCAAGATAATTCAGGGCATTGCGGTCGCCGATCTAACTTTTACATTCATCAACGCCCCGAACAGCCCGGATTATTTGATCAAAGCCGAAGCCAAATCAAAAGGCAGCCTGCTCAAGCTTTTCCGTTACAGCTTTTTTCAGCAATACGAATCGACCGTTGACAGCCAAAATTTCCGCATCCTCAAAACCGTCAAACACGACGAGCAAAAAGAGCGCGTTCGCGATTCGGAAGCCGTTTTTGATTACAACGCGAATCAGGTGACGTTTGTCGAAACAAACCCGAAAGAGCCGATGCGTCCGCCGCGCAAGATCGCTTCGGAGATCAAAGACCAAATTTATGATATGGTTTCGGGCATTTATGCCTTGCGCCTGCTGCCGCTCGCGGTCGGCAAAACTTTTGAGCTGACCGTCAGCGACTCGGGTTTGGTTTACAAAGTTCCGATCCGCGTGACCGCCCGCGAACGACAAAAAACGATCTTCGGCAAAATTATGTGTTTTCGGATCGAACCCGAAATTTTCGGCAATAATCGTCTGATCGAACAGGAAGGAAGTATGATCATCTGGATCACGGACGATACGCGGCGCGTCCCCGTCCGTTCGCAGATCAACACCGAACGCGGCAAGATCGAAGTCAAACTGAAACGTGCCAATTACAAATCGACGCCGCCCGTCAAAAGCTGAATTTCCGGTCCGCAAATTCTCACCACTTGTCGTTTTCTCAAAAAACCCGCATAATTTCTTTTTATACAATATATTTTAAGATAAATTTATGAGCGAAAACGATACTAACAACGAATTATTGGAAACAAGCGAAGCGGAACAAAAAACTGCCGAATTTGTATTGGAAGACTTTGAATTAAATCCATTGTCATCGGCGGAACTGATTAAAGCGGAGACGAGCGAAGTTAAACTCGACGCCCAACCGCCGCAATTTCCGGTTGAGGAAGAACCGATTTCGGCAACAACGGAAGGCGAAGCAGAGGTCGATCCGATCTTTGCCGAGCTTGCCGCGCCGAAATTGCCTGAATTGCAAAAAGAAAATCGGGCGCGTCTGCAGATGCAATCGCCGAACCGGCTTTATTTTTACTGGTCGATCAAAAATAATCCGTTTCAAACTTTGCAAAAAGTTTTCGCCGGCAACACGGGCAGTTATCAGCTGGTCGCCAAATTCGTCAATCTGAAAACCGAACGCGAAGAGATTCGCGCCGTCGATGCCGAGGGAAATTACTGGTTCAATACCGAAGCCGACGCGAGCTACCGCGCCGAGATCGGTTTTTACGCGCCGAATCGCCCGTATATCCGCGTGATCTTTTCAAACACGATCGACACGCCGCGCAAAAGTCCGAGCCCGCGCATTGCGACCGACGCTGATTGGGCGGTGTCGGCAAACACTTTCGCGCAGGTTTTGGATATTTCCGGTTTCAAACAAGACGCTTTCGAAGTCGCTTTGGCGGGCGATGATTTTGCAGTTGCCGAAAAAGCCACCGACAACGCTTTTTATCAATTGCTTGGCGAGCAAAACTTGAATTTCAGCTCGGAAGAAATTCGTTTTGCGCTGCTCGCACTGGCTTCGGGCGTTTCGCTCGAAGATTTGCGCGGACAGATCGGCGAAGCGCTTTTCACATTTTTGATGGCAAATGCCGAAAAACTCGGTGTCGAAAAGGCGTTGTCAGCCCTAAAAGAAAATTTCGAGGTTTTCGACGAAGAAATTTTCGAAGAAGAAGAAATCGGTGCGGCGGTTTTCGGCGCGAGTTTGGTGAATTTCCCGAAACGGCTCAAAAAACGAACCGTTCCGAAAACTCTTTCGCCGAAAGACGCGCCGAAAGACGCGCCGAAATATTTGCCGAAACTTTCGCCGGTCAGTTCATTTTCCTACAGATAGTTTTCAAAGAGTGACCGAAAGTTTGCAGTTAGTTGCAGATAGTTTTATCCTTATCAAAAACTATCTGCAGCTTTCCGTAACTTTCTGTGAACTTTCTGAAAACTTAAATTATGCCAGTCGGTTATTTCAGTCTAATTTTACACGCGCATCTGCCGTTTGTGCGGCATCCCGAATATCCCGAATTTTTGGAAGAAGATTGGTTTTACGAAGCCATCACGGAAGTTTATCTGCCGTTGATCTTTATTTTTCAAAATCAGCACGAAGCCGGTGCGCGCCCGCGTCTGGCAATGAACGTGTCGCCGCCGCTCTGCGAAATGCTCGCCGATCCG
>CADEFG010000466.1 GCA_902826505.1 uncultured Acidobacteriota bacterium | reverse complement strand
GATCATTCCGCAGCAGGTTTGATAGGGCGGCATTTTGTCCAAGAATTCCTTTTTGCCGTAAAGAATTCCGCTGCCGGTCGGCGCAAACATTTTATGACCCGAAAACGTGTAAAAATCCGCGTCCAGATCCGCGACGTCAACCGGAAAATGCGGGACGGCTTGCGCGCCGTCAACAAGCACGGGAACGCCGAATTTATGCGCTGTTTCGACCATTTGCTTGATCGGATTAATTGTCCCGAGCGAATTTGAAACATGCGCGACCGCGACGATTTTGGTGCGCTCGTTCAAAAGATTTTCGTATTCTTCGATGATCAATTCGCCGCGTTCGTTCATCGGAATGACTTTGATCACTGCGCCTTTTTCTTCCGCCAAAACCTGCCACGGAAGAAGATTGGCGTAATGTTCCATCTGGTTGATGAGAATTTCGTCGCCCGCGCCGATAAATTTGCGACCGTAGGAATAAGCCACCAGATTGACGCCTTCGGTCGTTCCGCGCACAAAAATACATTCTTTCGCGTCGGGCGCATTGATAAAGCGTTTGACCTTTTCACGGGCCGCTTCATAGGCGGTCGTCGCGTGCTGCGACAAATAATGGACGCCGCGATGAATATTCGAATGTTCTTCCGCCAAATATTTCGAACCGCGCTCGATGACCAGATTCGAAACCTGCGACGACGCGCCGTTATCGAGATAAACCAGCGGTTTACCGTTGACCGTTTGCGCTAAAACGGGAAAATCTTCACGAATTTTACTAACATCAAAACTGCTCATTTCTTTTACTGCTGTTTTCATTATTTCTCACTAAATTCTTCTAACGCTTTTGCCAACGCCTTAACAACTTTTTGTCGTTTCGGCGCTTCCGACAAATACATCGGTAATCTTTCAAACCAACGTTGAAATTCCCAATGGTCACCACCTAAAGTGTCCGATCTTCGGCTGCTCGGATGGATTTTTTCCGAATAATATTCCAAACACATTTGAAGTTGCTCGATTGAATGAAATTCAAAGGTGAAAGAACAAACCGACACAAAATAAACCAAGCTCGGTATAAGCTTTAAATTCGGCGATTTAAATACAGCTATTTCGTGCATTCGATTAAAATGCTCTGTCGGTTTGTATTGCTCTTTCCAAAATCTCGCCATGAATTTACATTTACAAACTTACTTTTTAAATTATTCAAAGTCCTAAATTAAACTCCGGCGCGGCGCGTTCCGGCAACCGCTTTTTCACCGATGACTTCCGGTTTCGGATTATTCGCTTCTTTGAGTTCTTCGCGGTCGATAAATTCCTTTAAGGCTTTTTCGATGACGGCGGCGCGTTTGTTTTTATCGCCGGCGATTTTGTCAATTTTTGTTAATAAACTTTCTTCGATGATTAAATTTGTTCTGATTCTCATAGTTCTTAGATTCCTAAATTTGCGTTCAGACGATTCAAAACCGCTTCGTCAAGTTGTTTTTTGATCGATTCGATCTCGATTTTGTTGACGATTTCTTCGGCAAAACCATATGTCAAAAGATTTCGCGCGAGCGTTTCGCTCAAACCGCGGCTCAGCAGATAAAATAACTCTTCTTCTTCCAATTGCCCGACCGTTGCGCCGTGCGCGCATTTGACATCGTCGTTATAGATTTCAAGCTGCGGTTTTGTATCAACCCGCGCATCATTAGATAATAACAGGTTTTTGTTCGATTGCTGTGCGTCCGTGCCGCTCGCGTTTTCGCGGACGAAAACTTTGCCGTTGAAAACCCCGCGCGAACGGTCGTTCAAAACGCCTTTATAATTCTGATGCGACGTGCAATTCGGCACCGTATGATCGATCGTCGAATGCGTGTCGGCGTGCTGCGAACCGTTTAATAAATAAAGCCCGTCAACAAACGCTTCGCCGCCCGGCACGGTAAATTTCAGATGAACGTCGTGCCGGGAAAGCCGCGCACCGAGATTGATATTCGTCGAATTATAAAAACTTCCGCGCTTCAGAGTGATCTCGGTCGTCCCGATGTGATAGCTTTCCGCCGATTCGCTCTGGACGCGGTAATGCGTCAAATGCGCGTTGTCTTCGACAAAGATCTGCATCGCCGAATTTGTCAGACTCTTTCCCGCCGATTCGTAGTTTTCGATGATCGTCGCTTTGCTGCCGGCTTCGGCAACGACAATTACGTGCGGAAAATTCGCCGTTCCTTCGTCCGCTTTGAAACTAAATTCAAGCGGCTTTTCGACGGAAGTTTCCTTTGGGATCGTCACCAGAACGACATCGGCAAATGCCAGATGCAAAGCCGTAAAACCGTTGCGCTCAAAATTAAAGTCTTTCAAAAGCTCGCTCGTTTGGCTTTCGCTTTGTTCATTTGAAATTTGAAATTCGAGTTTTGAAATTTCCGCCGCGTTCGTATATTTCCACTCTTCATCGCGCACGGTCGGAAAACCGTTTTCCGTGAAATAGGCAAACGCCTTTTCGCGCAAATCCTTTAACCATTGCGGTTCACTAGCGTTTTCCAAACTCGCTTGAAAATCCTGTTTATAAATTGTTTCTTTCACTGCTAAAGTCATATAAAAATCTTTTAATCTTAAATCCAGCGGCGCACTTTTTTACAAAATTCCGCGTATCTTTCGCCGTGCAGATTCCGCAGATGTTCTTCTTCGAGCCGCACCTGAATCTGCATCAAAACGTCGCCCAAACCGAGCGTCAGCAACGTCACCGCGTTCGGAATCGTTAAAAAAAATCCGAGCAGAGCAAGCCGCATCCCGAGAAAAATCGGGTTTCTCGAAACGCGGAAAAGTCCTTTTTCAACCAGTTCCGTGTGATTCTTTTTGTCAATCCCGATGCGCCACGACGCGCCCATCTGAAATTGCGCAACCGCCGTCCAAACAAGCGAAGCGACCAGCAAAACAAGCCCGAACCAACGAACAAAATCGCGTTCGATCCA
Source organism: uncultured Acidobacteriota bacterium (assembly GCA_902826505.1). Taxonomy (GTDB): domain Bacteria; phylum Acidobacteriota; class Blastocatellia; order Pyrinomonadales; family Pyrinomonadaceae; genus JAFDVJ01. The sequence goes on along the minus strand of CADEFG010000466.1, from coordinate 1,668 downwards.
AACGATCGGCGCGGCATAATCATAAACATTTGAAAACGCCGAAAACAAAATCACCGCGCCGACGACCGCCAAAAACGTCAACCGGAAAACAACGCCGATGTAATCGTAAGCATTGTCTGAGCCGCCCAAAACATACGGATTGATGCCCGTCGTTCGATAAACGACGACCGACCGCCAGACAAACGCGACAGCAAAATAGACGACCAGATAAACGGGCAAAATTATTCTTAAAGTTTCTTCCATTTATTTCGTTGCCGCTTTGACCCAATCGTAACCTTTTTCTTCGAGTTCTATCGCCAATTCCTTGCCGCCTTCCTTAACAATGCGCCCGCCCGCGAGAACGTGGACGAAATCGGGTTCGATGTAATTTAAAAGCCGCTGATAATGCGTGACGAGAATGATCGCGTTATCTGCCGAACGCAATTTGTTGACGCCTTCGGCAACGATCCGGAGCGCGTCAATATCGAGTCCCGAATCGGTTTCGTCAAGAATCGCGAGCGTCGGCGCAAGCACCGCCATTTGCAAGATCTCGTTGCGCTTTTTTTCGCCGCCCGAAAAACCTTCGTTGACCGAACGCTTGAAAAATTCCGAGCTCATTTCGACAATCTTCGCTTTTTCCTTCAAATAATCGTTAAATTCGAGCGGGTCTAATTCCTCCGTCCCGTGATGCTTCATCTTTTCGTTGTAGGCAAGCCGCAAAAACTGCGAATTCGAAACGCCCGGAACTTCGACCGGATATTGAAACGCGAGGAAAATCCCTTCGCGCGCGCGTTCGTCGGGTTCGAGTTCAAGCAAATTTTTGCCTTCGTAAAGCACTTCGCCCGAAATTACTTCATAACTCGGATGACCGGCTAAAACTTTCGACAAAGTAGATTTTCCCGAACCGTTCGGTCCCATAATCGCGTGAACTTCGCCTTTTTTGATCTGCAAATTCAAGCCCTTTAAAATTTCTTTGCCTTCGATTCCGGCGTGTAAATCTTTGATTTCTAATAACATATTTTTCTATTTCCAAACTTCAAAAATCGTTTCTTTAAATAATTCGTCGAGCAATTCGGTTTGCGGTTTATCGTTCGGTTCGATCTGCTCGACATAAGTCTTATAAAATTCGATTTTACTTTCTAAAAACTCGTTCAAAATTTCAATTTTCGGTTCTTCCTTCAACTCTTCGCCCGCCATTTTTCGTTTCAAAAGTTCAGCGATTTCAAACTTTACCTTTTCATCTTTAACTTCGGAATCAACCAAATCCTGAAATTCCATCGGCGGAAAACTGTTTTCATTTCTAATCCAATCGCAAGCCAGAACCGGACGCAAAACGTAAAAATATTTTTTCGATTTAACCGAATCTTTCTGCAAAAACTCCCGAAAATTATTTTTCGCCATACTCAAATAATGATACATACACGATTTCGGGTTGAAATAGTTTTCGCTCATTTCGCGCAAAGTTTCGGCGGTCGAAAATTGCTCCAAATAAATGATCGGACTTCGCAGCCATTCGAGCATCGGCGGATTAGATTTACGGAAAAGCTTCAAAGCTTTTTTTAATTCCCAACCCGCAAAATCCAGATCGTCCGGCAACATCGTTTCCTGCGAATCTTTCAAATCGTCAATTTTCAAATACCAATCGAGCCGGTGAATATAAATAAAGCGAAAGTCCCGATCACTGTACGT
>CADEFG010000465.1 GCA_902826505.1 uncultured Acidobacteriota bacterium | reverse complement strand
TTTAGCTGACGAATTTGCCCAAGAAATGCGGCAGCATTTTTCGCCACCAAACCCAATCGTGCGCGACATCGTGTCCCCAAACGTCCAAAAGATGCGGAATGCCTTTGGAATGAAGCATTGCGGAAAATTCGCGGCTCCGGTCGGGCGCTTCGTAATTACCCTGCCCGGTCGCGATGACGATCGCATCGGCTTGCCTTAACCTCGGCAGATGATAGTCGTCGTTGAGATTTTTCAGATACATCATCGGGTTGTTGAAATAGACGTTATCGTCGTAATAGCTTTCGAGATAATTGTAAATATCATAGCTTCCGCTCATCGCGATCACCCCGCGAAAATTATCGGAATGTTTGAAATATGTATTTGCCGCGAGCAATGCGCCGAGGCTTGCGCCCGTCGTCAAAGGTCGCGCGTCCTGCCCGCATTCGTTGCGAATCAGCGGCAAAACTTCTTCCGTAATGTAACGGTCATAGCGCGAAAGCATCTCGACTTTCCAGCCCGGATGCGATTCACGATTTAAAAGACTGTATTTGTTGACCGAATTGATCGAATAAGCGCGAATCAAACCGTTATCGATAAAATATTTGATCGCATCGATCAAGTAAAATCTTTCGTATTCGAGATAATCCGCGGCGGCGGTCGGGAACATCAAAAGCGGATAACCCGCGTGTCCGTAAGCCACGAGCGGCATTTCCATTCCGAGATTGTGGCTGAACCAAGAAGTTGTATCACGTCGCATAAATTTAAAATAGACTCCAAAAAACCAGTATTAAATAAAACTTTTGAAAATGTGAGATTAAAAGAAAATATCTTTGACTGCAAGTAAAAATAAAAAATTAGCCGCGAATAACTTTGATTTCACGAATAAAAAAACTAAATCATTCGTGTTTTCTATGTAGTTCGCGGCTGATTTTTTATTTTGCGACGGTAATTTCGCGCTCGGTCGAGTTATAACCGCCGTTATCGACCAGCGCGCCGTTTTTATCGACGAGTTCGAGCTTGATCTTGTGTTTGCCGTCCGTAAAGCCTTTGATCCAGATCGGCTGCCATTTATCAATAAATTTCGCCTCGCCGCCGTCGATCGAATATTTGACGCGGTAATCACCGCTCTCATCTTTTAATTTCGCGTTGACGAGCCAGAAATCGATCATGATCGCGTCCGTGTCCGCGCCTTTGTATTCGCCTTTCGGACGGCTGTAGGTCAGCATCGGTTTGGTCATATCAACCGCGCCCGCCGTTGAAGACTGCATATCTTTGCCTTCGGGCGTCGGTTTGGCGTCGGCACTCGAATTGGCATTCGACATCTGGTTGCCCGAATTGGTCGTCGTCGGTTTGGTCGTGTCCGCGCCGCCGTTTTTGACCGTAAATTTTATGATCTGAAACGCGTCGTCATTTTTATAACTTTCGTGCCACGGACGCGACGGGAAAACGCGCAAAGTATGTTCGCCGTCCGCAACGTTGCGAAGCTCAAACTCTTCATCCAAATTGTAATAGGCTTCATACGGCTGATTATCCAAAATAATATGAATATGATTGCCCATTCCGGTCGCCATATCTTTCATCGGTTTGTAGCCTTTCAAATCGCCCGAAATTTCGAGCTTGACTTTGACGGTCGAACTCGCGACGGTTGAATCGGCTTTCGGTTCGACGACCTTGAGCGCCGGTTTCGCTTCGTCCTGTGCGCCGCGTTCGCGCATCATCTCCATGATCTTCTGCGGGCGTTCGACTTCCGATAAAGTCTGCACTGTCGCGGGCGCGGAATTCGTGTTCGACATATTCGAATGATTCATATTCGAATGGTCGTTCGTCGCCGTTTGATTACAAGCCGTCAAAGCGGCAAAGGCGATGATCGCGATCGATAATTTTGTAAATTTCATAATCCTCCTTGTCTTCTCAAACTTTCTTTTCTTCTAAACCTTTGCGTCTTTGCGTCTTTGCGGGAAACAATCATTCTCCCGCAAAGACGCAAAGACGCAAAGAAAAAACTCAAATTTCTGCAGCTACTGACTTTTGTAATTCTTCAATCTTATCAAATTCAAAAACTTCCGCGAAATTTTTAATAATTTTATCTTCGACTTCCTGCAGATCGAGCTCACATCCGAGCAGTTTGTCCATCGAAGTCACGGGTTCGCCTTCGCAGGCGATGATCCAGTTAAAATAGCTCAAATCCGTGTTCACGTTGAGCGCGAAACCGTGCGTCGTGACCCAGCGTTTGAGATGGACGCCGATCGCCGCGACCTTTCCTTCTTTTGTATGAACTCCGGTCAAACCTTCGATCCGAAAACTTTCGATGCCGAAATCTGCCATTGTGCGAATCAAAACCTCTTCGAGATTGCGAACATAAAGATGGACGTCTTCTTTGTAGGAACTCAAATTAGTGATCGGGTAACCGACCAGCTGCCCGATACCGTGATAGGTCACCTTGCCGCCGCGATCGGTTTCATAAACTTCCGCGCCGATCGTCTTTAAAATTTCCGCGCTCGCGAGCACGCCGTTTTCTTTGGCGCGCCGCCCGATCGTAAAAACGTGCGGATGCTCGAGCAGCAGAAGATAGTCGCGTTTTCTTTCGGCAATTACTTCCGTTTCGAGCGTTTTTTGCAGTTCCAAACCGGCGGCATAATTAACCCGACCAAGACGGCGAACTTCCAAAAGCCTATTTTGCATCTCTTTTATGATAAAATTTTACAGAAAAAATTACTATTCGACAGAATTAGATATGAAAACAAACAAATATTTATTGAAATTTACATTTTTAGTTTTAGCAGTCGTCCTCGGGTTTGCCGCTTCAGCCGATGCGCAAAAGAAAAGACCGGTCAGAAAAACAACGACCAAAACAACCCCGACGACGACCACGACAACCAGCCCGCTCGAAGTCCGGCAGGGCGCGGACAAGGTTTCGATTCAGATTAAAAATGTGACGAAGTTTATCTATGTTCTCGGCGGCGTCGCACGCGGTATCGAGGATGCCGACAAAGACGCGAAAGCGGGCAAACTTTCAAAACCCGTCATTGATAAAAACAATGCTTTCAAACAAGGCGTGATCAACAGCATTCGAAATCTAAAAGCCGGTCTGGCGGCTTTGGAAGTCGAATTTAAAACCAAACCGGCACTCAAAAATTATATTTTTCAGCTTCAGGGAATCACGGAATTAAGCAGTCAATCGGAAGATTTGGCAACCGCCGGAAGATTTACCGATTCGGGCAGAGTTTTGTTGACGGTCGTTGAAAAATTATCGGATACTCTGGTCGCTTTACCGTAATTTTAGTTTGCAGATAGTTTGCAGGAAGTTGCGGAAAGTCGCGGATAGTTTAAAAAACTTTCGGCAATTTTCCGCAACAATCCGCAACTCTACAAACCTGAACTAAGGCTTTTTCAAACTCGTCGTTGCGGTCGGTTCGCAGACTTCCGGCGTTTTGCTCGCCGAAACTTCCGCTTTCTGTCCTTCTTTCGGCAAACCGAGTTTTTCGCGGATAAAGGCTTCCGATTCGGCTTCCATCAGCTCGCCGTTGACGACGAAAGTTTTTTCCGTCAGAAATTCGCCTTTTGACTTTAATTCCGAAGGGACGAGAAAAATACTCCACGGCGAACCCCAATTTCGCGAATCGCCCGTCATTTTGCGGTAACTGTAATGCAGAGTTTGCTGTTTTGCGGCGGTTGAATCGGATTCATAAACAACGGGAAAAGTGATTTTAAAAGTGTCGAGGCTCTTTTTTATCGCCTCAACCGTGTCGTATTCGCCGACCCCGATTATTTCAAAACCGTTGGCTTTATATTTTTCGTAAAATCTCTGCGCGACCGGCGCCTGCAATTTCCAATTTCCGCACCACGGCGCAAAATAAACGACCATCACGAGTTTTTTGCCCTTCGTCGAACTGAGCAAATTCAAGTCCTTGTCGCCTTCGCGAACCTGTTTGTATGTCCAATCTTTATATTTAATTTCCTTTTCCAAGACCGGCGCATACTCGTGCTGGGCGTTTGCCAAAGTAAAACTAAAAAGCAAAATTGCCAATAATAAAAACGTTTTCATTTATGCGATAACTCCTTTTTGGAAAGCCTAACAAAAAATTAGCAAAATGTAATAATTTTATTTACTCAGATTTAACCTTTCTCTTCAAAAAAGGTCGAAAAATGCAAATAAAATTATTTTATCAACATTTTCGAAAATTGCCCGATCTTCAAAATAGCAGCAATTTCCGATAGGCTTAAGACGAATTATAACTTATTTAAGTTGTCAAATAAAAAACCTTTCGTTGAACAGAATCAGAAGCCGAAGCCTTCCGGTCTTATCTGCCATTCTTCGTCTGTTGTAAATCTTTATTCAAAAAAGAGTCATAATTTCAGTTTGCGGGTAAACCTCTGCTTATTCCGCCACACTCGGGTTCGGTCGAATAGGAGTATCAAGCTCAAATTGAACAGCTTTGTTCTTAGCCTGAGTTTTCATTAAACTACGGGACAAACGCTGCCGGCACAAGCCGGTCGCCGCTCGCTCCGAACGTCGTAAAGACCGTACCTTGGGTTTGCGTTGACGAATACCAGGTCAATGTTGACGGGCGGAAAACCGTCGCGTCCATGATCCCGTTGCCGTCGTAATCGCCCG
>CADEFG010000464.1 GCA_902826505.1 uncultured Acidobacteriota bacterium | reverse complement strand
CGGTCAGCGACCGCCTCTAAACGGTTGCGTTTATTATTTTTGATTTATGCACAACATTCAAATAACTCACCTACGCGGCAACATAATTTTTTCGCGGTAATTGTATTTTGCAGCTCTACCGCCCGCTGTCCGAAAAGGCGAAGCCGCAAAATACAATTACCGCGTAAGGTGTGTAATTTAACTTGGTTTAAAACTTACTCTTTCTTATTGCTGCAATTTTTCTTCTTCCAAAACCTTTTGCGTCCATTCGCTCTGCGGATATTTTTTCTTCAAAATCGCGCTGATCTGCTGTTGCAGCTCAACATTGTTTCCGCAGCCGTATTTTGTCCAGCCGTTTGCTTCCCAGATAATAAAAAGGCTTTCGGGAATACGGTTATCGGTCGGCGCAAGCCGTGCCCATTCGAGAACTTTAGCAGCAAAAAACTTTGGGGCATCGCCGATTTCCTTGAGTTTTTTGCGTTCCGCCTGAGCGGCGTTTGATTGGGCGGCGGTCAAAAACAATGGTTTTGGGGGCAGTTTTGCTTTTATTTCTTCGCCCGTTTCCTCGTTATATTCGGTGTCATACGGCGCGCACCACCAATCGTTGGCGTCAAAACTTCCGAATTCGTTATCGGCTTTACCAAGCCCGTCTTCGAGAAACGGACTAAGCATCGGGTTTTTTAGGATCAGATAAAATGCCGCCCGTTGTTTGCCGAGCGGAGTTTTTGCCTGAAAAACCCTGTCCATAAAATCTTTTAATTCGGGGTGAAAATCGATGACGGTCGGGGCGATTTTATCCGCTTTCGGAAAATCATTGAGCAAAACCGCCCGCGTCCAGATGGCAACCGCAAACCGTTCGCGCAAATATTCGGGCAAAGCGGGCGATTTTTCGGCTTCGAGCAAAACCGGCAGCGGAAAATGCTGGTTCATCAATTCGACCGTTTTATAATCGAACATTGAACGGTTTTGCCAGAGTTTTTCGTTTTTAAAGTTATCCTCGATCTCTTTATCGTATTCCTCGCGGGTTTTATCCGGGTAGCTAGCGGCGGAATACCATGTTTTTTGCTCGGCAATAAAATCGTCGATCGTTCCGCTGGTGCCGTCCCAATCGAAGGCAAAAGGCTTTAATTGGGCGAATTTGAGAAAATCGTCCAAAGTTTCGGCGAGTTTTGCGCGCTGTTCGAGAAATTTGTTGCGGGTCGAGATCGGCAGATCAAGCGTCGAATTTAAAATATCGTCGAGCAATTTTCGCGCTTCCGCCGTTTTTCCCTGCGCGATCAAAATCCGTGCTTTATGAAAAGCGATCGTCGGAAAGGCAGGCGCGGAACGGTCAATTTTGTCAGCCGCTTCGAGCAGCCGGTTTAATTCGGTCGAATTGGTTTCGGCTTTCGAGAGTGCCGTCAACAGCCAGAGATCGGAATTGGTTTGACGGTATTGCGAAAGCGCGTAAAGATAAGCCTCGCTGCTTTGAATCTGAAACGTAAAAAGCCAGTTCGTCAGATCGTCGAGCCGCAGATAATCAGGCAGGATCGAAAGCGAAATCGTTTCCGCACCGTAATAACCGCCCTGGTATTCGCCGCCCGTATTGCCGTCAAAGCGTCCTTTGTAGGCTTCTTTTCGCACTTCGCGGACTTGTTGCTTCATTTTATCGGTCAAAGGCTTGCCGACGATCGTTTCGGCTTTTGCCAGCGCATCGTCGTCGGTGGCATCGGGCTTGACGTAAAATGTCCAATTTTCTTTGTAATCATCGGAGAAAATTGAAATTTTCAGGTCGCCTTCATCGTGTTCAGGTTCATCGTTTTTGGTTGAATTGGTCAGCGGCGGATTCGTCACCGGATTGTTTGTGACGGAGTTTGAATTTCCAACAGTTTCGTTCGATTTTTTAATGGTTTCCGCTTCTTTTCTTTTTTCTTCGGTTTCAAGCGATTCTTTTTCGAATTTATCGAGCAGCCAATTGTAATCGATCAGATCCTGCCGAAAATTTGCGCCGCCCTGCAAGGCGATGTTTTGGGCAAGCTCGCGGACACGTTCCTTCGGACGCAGCCGGTATTTGATCAAACCGAGCATTTTTTCCGCCGAATCCGAAAATTTTCCGCTTTTAGTCGCGACGATCGAAAGAATTTGTTCGGCTTCGATATAAAGGGTATTCGATTTTTCAACGTTTTTCGATAAACTCGCCTGCCGGATCAAAGTTCGCCCGACGAGATATTCCGCCGTCTCGTGCCACGGCGAATTGTAATCCTGCGCGATTTCGGCAAAATGCTGTTTCGCCGAATCGTAATCGAGCGAATAAAATTCCGCTGCCGCCATTTGATAGGCGCGATCTTTTTGAAGCCATTCGGGCATCGATTCATTCGGCGCTTCGGGCGCGGCTTTCCCGCTCGCACAATTTTCAAAAACCTTATCCTGTGCTTTGACCCAATCCTTAACGTTTTTGTCCTCCGAACCAAATGAACCGATTCGGTCGGCAAGCGTCTTTTCGGCGGTTTCAAAGGCGTTTTTCGTGCAATTCGGGAAAAAATCGTAACCGCCGTATTCGCGCTCGACATAAATTTCGGGCGGTTTTTCTTCTTTACCGGTCACCGATTTACGCTTTTCGACCCAACTTTTTACCGTTTCGCCGATGTTGTCGGTTTCATAACTGACGTTGTCGAATTCGGCTTTCCAAACTTCGACCAATGCTTTTTGTTCGGGCGCGGAAAAACCGCCGCCGTTCAAGTAACGATAAGCGGCAAGCAAAACGATGCGTCTTTGCGTCGGTTTCAAAATCCCGATTTTTCCCGCCGCGAAATTTTCATAAGGATTTTCAGGCGCGTGTTCGTACTCGAAGATCGGCGACACATACGATGGTCCGCACGGCAGTGCGTTGGCAAAAAAGGCGAATATGAGAATGGTTGAAACGAAAATACGGACTACATTTTTCATAAAATTTAACGGCTCATTTTATCAAGATCACTTTTTTCCCAACTACTCGATTTAAAATAATAAATTCGTCTTTCGGGTTTTAATTTTATATTCAATAACGGGTCGTCGATCGAAACGCCGTAACTGCCGCGACACAAAGGCTCGCGCCAATCGTTTTCCTTTGCCAGAAAATCGCGGATCGATTTATCGTCGGTGCCCATTTCAAAAGCCATCGGGACGGCTTCGTCAACCGGAAAATCGTTAAACCAATTGTCGCCGACACACCACGAAGCCAGCGAAGTCATCGTCAAAGACGTTGCGGCGGGCAATTCTATTTTCAAATCGTTAATTAAACCGCGATAAAATGCGCGTTCCGAAACAACGACGTCAAAATCAATTTGAATTGCTTTGACGTCTGGCAATTCTAAAGTTTTTTTGACCAGATTGACAATCTTTTTTTTCTGTTCCTCGGAAAAGGTCGGACGCTTTGAATTTTCTTTGACGGTCTCGATCCGCGTGACCGCAATGACATAAGTACTCGGCGGCAGCTCAAGCGGTTGGCGGCGCGGTCGGAAAACGACTTCATCTTTTTGTAAAATTAAAGTTTGTGCCAAAAAGGCAACACCGAATTCATTCGGATCGAGAAAGCGCAAATCTTCGGCGCGTTCCCATGCCCAAAGGATTTTTGGTGGCATTTCCAAATTTAGTCTGGCGTTAACCTGGTTTTTGTGTCCGCAACCGAAAGTCATAGCAAGGACGACAAAAATTGCAAGAAAAGTTTTTGGTTTTTGGCGAAACATTCAACACGAAGGATTATAATTGAAAAGCCGTAAAATCTAAAGGTTTGAGTTTTGGTAACAAAGCTTAAAATTGTTATACTTACAAAAAAACTGAATGACCATTCATTATTAAAGGGGAAAATATGATTGAACGCGAGCAACTGGAAATGGACGTGGTTTTCGTCGGCGCCGGTCCGGCAAATCTGGCGGCGGCACTTCATTTGAAGAAAAAGATCATCGAGCACGACGAATTTATCGAAAAAGGTGTTAAAAAGGGACGCAAAATCGGTGAGCTTGAAATCGCCGTGATCGAAAAGGGGTCGTTTGTCGGTGCGCATATTTTGTCGGGCGCGGTGATGGATCCGGTCGCGATTCGCGAATTGATGCCGGATTTTCTCGAACAGGGCTGTCCGGTCGATTCCGCCGTCACGCAGGACGCCTTTTGGTATCTGACCGAATCGCGCGGGATCGATGCGCCGATCGTGCCGCCGCCGCTCAAAAATAAAGGCAAATATATTGTTAGTTTAAGTAAAGTTTGCGAATGGCTGGCGGAAAAATGCGAAGAAGCCGGCATCAATATTTTTCCGGAATTTCCCGCGGCGGAAGTTCTTTATGACGAAAGCGACCGGGTGATCGGCGTCCGCACCGGTGATAAAGGCATCGACAAGGACGGCAAACCGAAAGGGAATTTTGAGGCGGGCGTTGACCTTCTCGCGAAAGTAACGGTTTTGGGCGAAGGTTCGCGCGGCAGTTTAGCCAAACAATTGATGCAGCGGCTTGATTTGATGGAAGGCAAAGAGCCGCAAGTGTTTAGTTTGGGGATCAAGGAATTGTGGGAAGTTCCGGCAGGAAATTTTGATGAGGGTAAGGTCGTTCACACGCTCGGCTTTCCGTCCGACACCGATACTTACGGCGGCGGTTGGATTTACGGTAT
>CADEFG010000463.1 GCA_902826505.1 uncultured Acidobacteriota bacterium | reverse complement strand
AGATCTTTTTGACATCTTCACGCGTTGATTCGAGAAGTTTTATCTGCCTGACTTGATCGAGTTCGGGAAACAATGATTGGGCAAATGCGAAGCTGCCGGTTGCCAGATAGAAAACGACGATGATGATAAATTTTTTCATATTTATTTCGCACCTGATTTTTATAAATTTACAACCACCGTCAATTAAGATATTCCTTTGATAAACTGCCGAGTTTTAAAAGAAACGGAAGGTGGCGGCGGAAAAGCTCGACAAAATAGAAGTCTTACCCGATAAATCAAAAGACCTGCAAAAATGAGGCAGCTTGCTGATGGCTTCTCAACAAATCGGAATTAAACTTTTATCGCGGCGGCATTTGTTTTGCTTTTCGGGCTTTCAAAATAAAAATTAGGCTGATCACGGCGATCACCAGCGAGATGATAAAGACCAGAATCGAAGGAATAATGCCGAACAAGGCTTCTTCAAAATTGACCCGATTATTCGTCATCGAAGGCAACAGCAAACAAACGACTAAAACGATTAACGCCAGCAGCATTCCCAGAATGCCGATGACCAGACCTGCAATTTTCATAAAAATTTTTCTCCTTTCAGTTAACAGTTAAAAAATTTCGCGAAAAAGGTTTTCACGAATTATTTCGGTAATTTCAAAATTGTCGAATAACATCGTTGATTAAACCATAGAAATCAATTTGAACAAACATTTCTCCCAACATTTTTAAAAAGAAGTTATTTTGATTTTATTGATTTAGAAGCAGTTCGAACAATTGATAAATGGTGGAAAACGATCAAAGAAAAGGCTGAATGAATCTGCCGCGCGGCAGATTCATTCAGCCTTTTCTACAAACTATTTACCTTTTTTTTTAGTTGTTCGGGTAGTTTTACTGTCGCTTTTTGTTTTCGCCGGCGGAGTCGATTTTACTTTTGGAGCTGTTTTATTCGCCGCTTTGGGTTTTGCCGGTTTAGCTTTGCTGGCGGTTGAACCGGCAGCAATTTTGGTTTTCGCCGCCGAGTTTTTTTTGCCGCCGCCTTCGACCAAATCGCCAACCGCTTCAACCGCGATATTTAATGCGCTGACCGCGGCACCGGCGACCGCGCCCGTCAGAATTTCGCCGGCAACTTCCTGCGCTTTTTCCAAAATCGGTGACGAAGTTTTTTTCGTGGTTTTTTTTGCGGTGGATTTCGATTTTGCCGGAGCCGAATTTTTCGTTGTAGATTTTTGATTTTCCTTTTTGACTGCCATATTTTACCTTCCCTTGCTTGATATATTTACTGCTTTGTAAATTCAATTTAGCACTCCGCTTAAAAAAAAGATACAATTTTTTCTAAACAAATTTGCGCGTTTGGAAGGGAATTCTATGAAAACAGATGTGATTATCGTCGGCGCGGGACCGACCGGTCTGGCTTTAGCCGGACAATTGATTCGCCACAAGATTGATTTTGTGATTTTCGATCGTAGGGAAACGACCACGCCGCATTCAAAAGCGATCGGCGTCCAGGCGCGAACACTCGAAATTTACGAACAGATCGGTTTGGCTGATAAATTGATCGAGCAGGGCTGGATTGCCAAAAAAGCACGGATGATCGTCGGCGGCAAAGTGCGCGGCGAAGCCGATTTTGCCCAATTCGGCAAAGGCATGAGCCAGTATCCGTATATTTTGATCGTCGAACAGGGCAAACACGAAAAACTTTTATACGACTTTATCAAATCAAACGGCAGAGACGTTCTGTGGCAGACCGAACTCGAAACCTTTTCGCAAACCGAAGCCGGCGTCACGGCAAATGTTAAAACCGCGAGCGGCGCGGTTGAAACCATCGAAGCCAAGTTTTTGGTCGGTTGCGACGGCTCAAAAAGTCCCGTCCGTCACGCTCTGGGTTTAACGTTCGAAGGCAGCACGTTCGAGCGGATGTTTTATGTCGCGGACGTTGTCATCGATTGGAAGTTTGAAAACGATGCGCTGATGGTTTTTCTGATGAAAAATAATCTGCTCGCGTTTTTTCCGATGGTCGGCGAAAATCGTTGGCGGATTGTCGGGACTTTTCCCGAAGAATTTGCCCGGGACGAAGGCGAGGCGCTGTATGAAGAAATCGAAGCGCAGATCAAAAAAGACTCGGAAGTCGATCTCGACATCACAAACGTCAATTGGTTTTCAACCTACAAAGTTCACACACGGCACGTCAATAAATTCGGCGAAGGCAGATGTTTTCTCGCCGGCGACGCGGCGCATATTCACACGCCCGCCGGTGCGCAGGGCATGAACACGGGAATTCAGGATGGTTACAATCTGGCGTGGAAGCTCGCTTCGGTTTTACGCGGAAGATCGAGTTTGGGACTTTTGGAAACTTACGATCAGGAACGAGTTGAGAACGCGGAAAATCTTTTAAAAACGACCGACCGTTTTTTTAATCTCGTCGCGAGCCCCGAACCGATTCTGTCGTACCTGCGAACGCATATTTTCCCGTATGTCGCCGGTGCCGCGTTCAGCATTGACGCGGTTAAAAAGTTTATTTTTCCGCGCGTTTCGCAGATCGGAATCAATTATCGCCGCAGCGCTCTCAGTGAAACCGACGGCAGTTTTGCGGTCAAAGCCGGCGACCGGATGCCGTATTTTGAAATCGAAAACGCGAGCGTTTATGACAAATTAAAAGAACCGAAGTTTCATCTGCTAACATTTTTCGACGGCGAAAACACGGCGCTCGGGCTTGCCGAAAGTTTGCCGGATGATTTGGCGGATTTTCACGAGCTGCCGCTTTATCCGAATGTCGCGGAAATCTTCGGCGTGAGCCGGACCTTCAGCGTTTTGCTGCGCCCGGATAATTATATCGGTTTGATCACGGAAGATCTTTCGGGCGCGAATCTGAAAAGATATTTGGGCAAACTTGGAATATAAATGCCAACCAATCACGCGTGATTGGTTGGCTTTCCCGCGCCGAAAGCTTTATTTTACAAACGGAAAAACATACTGCACTTCGGCAATTTCAGCCAGCCCGGCGAGTTTCTCGATCGGAATTTTCCCGACGATCACCTTCGCCTGCCTTTCCGAACCGATTTCAAAACCTAAAGATTTGAGTTTCTCAACCGTTTCGGGCGTTTTGACCGTGAACCAGATTTGCACTTCGGCTGTGCCGCCCGAAACAAATTTCGATTCGTTTTCAGCCGGACCGGATTGACCTTTTTGCAGTCGTTCGAAGACCGCGAACACCCAGAAATGAAACTTTTCGGCAAACATCTGCCGCCGTTTCGCTTCTTTTTCGAGCCGTTCCCGTGCGGTGCGCATTTCCGGCGTGAGCGGCGTTTCCGTCGTTTCGGGCGTTTTTTCATCAACCCGAACTTCATTGACAGAGGCGACGGAATTTTGCGCGGCGGCAAAATTATACACGATCGCGCCCGTCACTTTGACGGCTTGTCCCGACATCATCGTCGGCGCAAATTTTGACTGGCGCGCCGCCGCTTCCGCCGAGGCGCGAAGAAGCGGATTTCCGCTGACGGCAGTGGCGGAAATGACGTTGCCGCTTTCGTCGATGACGATTTGAACATTGACCGCGCCGCTCGCGTTGACTGCACTTGCCGTCGACGGATACGGCGGTTTGACGAGCTTTGTCGCTTTACCGTTGACCACACCGCCGGAGATTGTTTTCGGCACTGCTCCAATTATCCCGTAATTTATGCCGTTTCCGTTGCCTTGTCCTCGACCAATTCCGCTCCCATTTCCGTAGCCGATTCCGCCACCATTTCTTAATCCTAAAGGCGATTTGGCTTTGACTTTTGCTGTTTTCCGGTTTGCTGCGCTAGTGGTCGTTTCGTTGTCGGTCGTCGAGCCGGAATTTTCCCTGCTCATTCCGTCGGGCAATTCGACGGGAACTTCAACTTTTCGCGGTTTTCCGCCGACCGTCCGGACTTTTTCTTCGACCGCGACGAACGATGTAAATTGCGTCAGCAGATTATATTTTAAGCCGAGCGCGGTCACGTCCGCTCGGGTTTTGGCTTTGAGAGCGAGAATCTCTTCGCCCGCCTCGGCGTCATATTTCAGATCTTTACTCATCAGTTCGTCAATCTTTGTTCGCGCCCAGAGCGTCGCGAGAACATCGTTTGCCGGTTCGCTCTCGGGCAAGTTGACGCTGATCTCGCGCACCAATTCCTGTCCCGCGACTTTGCCTTTGAGCCGGATCGTTCCGCCGCCGGTTTTTGTATAACGCCCGTTCAGAATAACGGGTTTGGCGCTAAACAGATCGCCGATTCGTTGCGGGTAAACGTCCGTCACAGGCAAATCGTTCCAATCGATCGAAATATCGGTCAAAAGCGGCGTCCGGACGCGCTCGTAAAACTTTTTCGCCGCCTTCGAGCCGTCATCGTTAAGCGCGACGTATTCGGCTTCACCGTTTCCTTCCTGCGCGATCTTGTCCAAAAGATAACGGTTGATCGAGCTTCCGATGCCGAATGAAAAAACGCGCGCCTTTGGATGCTTCTGCACTTCGGCGATAATTTCGGCTTCGTTGCCGACCACGCCGTCGGTCATAAAACAAACGACGCGCAGATGCTCCTGCGAATCCGTCGGTTCGAGCGCGGCGCGAATCGCCTTCATCATTTCCGTGCCGCCGCCGCCTT
>CADEFG010000462.1 GCA_902826505.1 uncultured Acidobacteriota bacterium | reverse complement strand
TGACGCGACCGACCTGCACTTTGTTTTCCGGGTCAAACGCGAAAAGTTCGAAGGTCAAAGTGTAGCCGCGCCGTTTCCTTTCCCAAATGCCGTGTGCCGGTCCTTCGGTCAAAGTTACCAAAAGGCTCGAAGTTTCGACAAAGGTTCCGTCTTCGCCGAAAGTTTGATACGCATAGAAATTTTCTTCCGGCGTCGGTCCCGGGACGGTCACATACCAAGTTCCCGTCAGAGTGTTTGCGCCCGAAAGGATCGCCGATTTTTCGTCCGTTTTCTCCGCGTAGGCTTCGTCAATCCGCGCGACGATGTTTTTATCAGCGTTTGTCGTTCCGTGACGCGCCTCTTCCGCTATTTTTTTCCAGTCAACGCCCTTGAACAATTTTCCTTTTTGCGCGTTTGCCGCCGTTACCAACCCCAAACTCAAGACCAACATAACGCATACTAAAGTGATTTTTCGTTTCATATTTTTTAACTCCTAACTTATTCAAAAAAATTTATTTTCTTTATCTTTTGCCTCAAATTTTTCAGGCTCATTGATAAAAACGCGACAGTTTGAAAAAAATCGGCTCACTAATTTCGTGTTTTTTTTATTTCGAGATTTTTGGCTGATTATCCGGGCGGTTTTGCAAGTTCTGAAACGTCAGCCGTTCAGTTTTTCGGGAGATTTTCCCCGCATTTTTTTGAGGTATGAAGATGAAATTATTGGTAATTATGATGTTTGGTTTATTTTTGGTTGCGGGCTGCGCCGCGCAGAAAGGCTTGCCCGCCGAGCTGCCCGAAGACATTTCCGTCAGGCTGAACCAAAGCGGCGCAATGTCGCGGTCTTATAAAAAGATCAGGATCGAGAACGGCATTCTCGAATTTGAACAAACGAAAAACAACCGGCAGGAACTGGAAAAATGGTCGGCGAAGATATCGCGCGCGGATTTGGCAAAACTTTATAAAACATTTGTCGAAAACAAGTTCGAGACGATCAAAAACGACGAGCGAAAAGGCATCGTTTACGACGCGGGTTCGGAAACTATTTCCATTTCGATCGCTCGAACCAGGTCTTTTAATGTCACTTACGGCAAAAACTCGCCGCTTTCGGGTAAAAATCTCGAACGCTATCAGGCGATCAGAAAAGCGATCGACGAGCTGGTCGCGAAAAATCAGAACGGAATCCAAACCGGCGGCGCCAACGAAAACTATATTCAAGGCGTCTGGCGCGTGAGCGGTCAAAATGCGGGCAGAGGCTGGTTTCTGGAATGGACTTTTGATAACGGAAATTTTAAGCAGATCGGTTATCCGCCGATCGCGCAGACAGGCAAATACCGGGTTCTGAGCACCGCCGAAAATTGCATTACGCTCGAACTTTATGAGCAAAAAGGAACTTTCGGCGAAACGCCGCGCGAGCTGCAAATCTTGATCGACAAAGCGGCAAAGCAGCTCAAGATCGATAAGATGAACGGTTTTGCGCGAACCGCCGAAAAAAAGAACGATTGAAAATAATCCGGCATTCAATATATTTGACTTGACTGCGGGAAAGGCGTATTTTCAATGCAAAATGTAAATTTATGGCTGAAAATACGCCCGACATTACCGAGCTTTTGCAAGATTGGAGCGCGGGGCAACGCGAAGCCTTGGACGCGATCGTGCCGCTTGTTTATGACGAACTCCGGCGTCAGGCGCATCATTATCTGCGCCGCGAACGCCGCGAACACACGTTGCAAACGACCGCGCTGGTCAACGAGGCTTATCTGAAACTGGTCGAACAAAACCGCGTCGTCTGGCAAAATCGGGCGCATTTTTTCGGCATCGCGGCAAATCTGATGCGGCGGATTCTGGTCGACCACGCGAAAACGAAACATCGCGTCAAACGCGGCGGCAGCACGGAAAATCTGCCGCTCGAAGAAGCGTTTTATGTCGCGGCGGCAGAAGATAACGAAGTTGATCTGCTCTCTTTGGACAAAGCCTTAAACGAACTTGCGGAAATTGACGAACAACAGGCGCGAATTGTCGAGCTGCGTTATTTCAGCGGTTTGAGCATCGCCGAAACGGCGGAAGTCATGCGCATTTCGGCGGCAACCGTCAAACGCGATTGGCAGATGGCGAAAGCCTGGCTGCATCACGAATTAAGCCGCTAGTTCAATCAGCGGCAGCGGGCGTTTTGTTCAGATGAACCGGGAAAACTGGCAAAAAGTTAAACGGATTTTCAACGACGCGCTGGAAATTGCGCCGTCCGAACGCGCGGCTTTTCTCGACAAAACTTGCGCCGCTGACGATTCTTTGCGGCGCGATGTCGAGGTTTTGCTAAATTCGTTTGCGGACGATTTTTTGGAACATCCCGCGGTCGGACAAGTTGCGGAAACATTTGTCGGAGAAAAACCGCTCTTCAAACCGGGCGATCGGATCGGCAATTACAAGATCGTCAAAACACTCGGCGTCGGCGGACAGGGCGCGGTTTATCTGGCGCAGGATTTACAGCTTAAACGCGCCGTCGCGATAAAATTTCTGCCGCCGGAAACTTCTCTCAGTTCTCAGGCAGGCAAGCGTTTCCGGCGCGAAGCACAAGCCGCCGCCGCGCTCTCGCATCCCGCGATTTGCGCGATCCATAAAATCGGTTCGGAGGCTGAACGCGAATTTATCGTGATGCAATATGCCGAAGGCGCAACGCTTTCCGAAAAGCTCAAAAAAGAGAAATTAAAGCCTCAAACCGCGCTCGACATTGCCATTCAAATCGCCGACGCGCTCGCCGAAGCGCACGCGCACGGCGTCATTCACCGCGACATCAAACCCGCCAATATCGTTGTTTCGGACAATCAACAGATCACGGTTTTGGATTTCGGTTTGGCAAAACAAATCATCAAAACGGCTGAAAATGCGCCGCATAGTTCAACGACCAAACCGGGCGCGGTGATGGGCACCGTTTCGTATATGTCGCCCGAACAATCGCGCGGGCAAAAGACCGACGAGCGGACGGATATTTGGAGTTTGGGCGTTTGTTTATATGAAATGACGGCGGGCGAAAATCCGTTTTTCCGGGAAAGTCTGGCGGAAACTTTTGCGGCGATCTTGTCTTTTAAACCGAATTTCGAGCAGTTTTCGCCGCCGCTCGCCAGGATTATCGAAAAGGCTTTACGCAAAGATGCGGAGGCGCGTTACCGCGAAGCGAAAGATTTACTTGCCGATTTGCGCGCATATCGAAACGAGTTCAGTTTTGAAGAACAACTGCGGAGCCGCGATTTGAGTTTTGAAAAATTGACCGCGAAAAAATCCCGATTCGGCTTTCGAAAAATCGCTTTGACAGGTTTTGTTCTGTCGATTTTAGCCGTCGGCGGTTGGTTTTACCGGCAAAACCGCAACTTAAATTGGGCGCGCGAAAGCGTCCGGCGGGCTGAGACGCTGGTAAAAAACGATCAAACTTTCGAGGCTTACGATCTGGCTCTGGAGGCGCAAAAATATCTGCCGGACGATGAAAGTTTAGCGAAATTGATGCCGCTCGTTTCCGATCAGCTGACCGTCAAAACCGAGCCATCGGGAGCAAAGGTTTTTCTCCGCCGATTTCAGCCCGACCGGAACGGGAAAATTCCCGAACGCGAATTCGTCGGGGAAACGCCGCTTGAAAACAGGCAAATCGCCCGCGGACAATATTTGCTTTTTATTGAAAAAGAAGGTTTTGCGCCATTTGCGCGGAGTATTTCGGGAAGACTTCCGAATTATTCGACCGATTTGATCGCGATGCCGCCGCTCGAAATCTCGGCAAAATTGATTGAAGTCGCGCGCGTTCCCGAACGGATGATTTTTATTCCGGGCGGCGAATACAAGCTCGTCAGCTATACGCGACCGACTGAAAAAACGATCAAGCTGGGCGACTTTTTGATTGATAAATACGAGGTTTCAAACGCCGAATTTAAGGAATTTATCACGGCGGGCGGTTATTCGAAAAAAGAATTCTGGCAATTTCCTTTGATCAAAGACGGTAAAGAAATTCCGTTGGCGGAAGCCGTCAAAATCTTTCAGGATAAAACCGGTTTGCCCGCGCCGCGTTCGTGGACAAACCAGGATTTCGCCGAGGGCAAAGCAAATTTTCCGGTCACCGACATTACCTGGTATGAAGCGCTGGCTTACGCCGAATTTCGCGGAAAATCACTGCCGACCGTTTTTCAATGGGAAAAAGCGGCGCGCGACGGAAAATTTGACGAGGCTTGGAACACGATGCCGTGGGGCTTGAGCCGCGATGCCGACTCGACCGAATTTCTCGCCAATTTTCGCGGTTCGGAAACAATGCCGGTCGAGAGTTTCGAGTTTGGGATGAGCCCTTACGGCTGTTTGAATATGGCGGGAAATGTCGCCGAATGGATGCGGAACGAACGCGGGACGAATGTTTTGGTAAGCGGCGGTTCGTGGGGCGAAAAGTCGTATTTATTCGGTTATTACGGCGATTTTCCGCCCGGTTACGCCTCGAACCGGGTTGGTTTTCGGCTTGTCAAAAATCTGTCGGAAAATGAACGCGGGGCGGACGCGCTGCCGCCGCTCGAAATTCCTGTTTATCAAGCGTCGAGCGCGGCGGATTTTAAAAAATGGCTCGTTCATTATGCCTACGACAAAAACCCGCTTGAAGCCGAGATCGTCGAAAA
>CADEFG010000461.1 GCA_902826505.1 uncultured Acidobacteriota bacterium | reverse complement strand
TCAAACCCAGAATTTCTTCGTGAAGGTGCGGCAATCGATGATTTTATGCGCCCCGACCGGGTCGTCGTCGGCAGCAATGAAGAAGACGCAATTGCGATTATGAAAGATCTTTACCGTCCGCTTTACTTGATTGAAACGCCGATCGTGATCACCTCGCTCGAAGCGGCGGAACTCATCAAATACGCGGCAAACGCATTCCTCGCGACCAAAATTACGTTTATCAACGAAATTGCCAACCTTTGCGATGCGATCGGTTGCGATGTTCACGACGTCGCGCGCGGTATGGGAATGGACAACCGCATCGGGCGCAAATTTCTGCATCCGGGTCCGGGTTACGGCGGTTCATGTTTCCCGAAAGATACGCGGGCGTTTACTAAAGTCGGCGACAAATACGGGGTTGAAACTTCCGTGGTTGATGCGGTCATCGAAGCAAATGAATTCCAGCGGCAAGCGATGATTCCCAAAATTGAAAAGCTCGTCGGCGATCTGAACGGTAAGAAAATCGGAGTCCTGGGACTTTCATTCAAACCCGAAACCGATGATATGCGCGAATCTCCGGCAACCGACATTATCAAGGAAATGCAAAAACGGGGCGCGACGATTCGGGCATTTGATCCGGTCGCGATGGACGAGGCAAAACATAGTTTGCCCGACATCGAATATGCGACGGACGAGTACGATGCCATCAAAGATGCCGATGCGCTCGTGATCGTCACCGAATGGAATCAATTTCGGGCGCTTGATATGAATAAAGTAAAGAATTTGCTGAAAGCTCCGAAAATCGCCGACCTCCGAAATATCTATGAACCGAAAGATATGCGCGAATTCGGTTTTGAATATGTTGGCGTCGGCAGATAAAAAAGTAAAAAATACAAAAAAAAAGGCAAAATTTTAGAAGTTCAATTCTTAATTTTTGCCTTTTTTTGATTTATGTTAATCTAAGTTTTCTCTCTCTTTCTAAAACACTTATGGCAATCACAACAAAAGTTCTCGTCACCGGTGGGGCGGGATTTATCGGCTCAAATCTGGCGGACGAATTGATCAAACAAGGCGCGAAAGTGTCGATCTTAGATAACCTTTCAACGGGATTTCGGGATAACCTTGAAGAGATCAGCGGCGATTTCGAATTCGTCGAAGGCGATCTAAATGATGATGAAGCACTCAAAAAGGCGATTCAAGGTGTCGAGATAATTTTTCATCAAGCCGCACTTCCGTCGGTTCCCCGCTCGGTCGAAAAACCCGACGAAACGCACCAGGCTTGCGTCAACGGCACTTTTAATCTACTAATGAAAGCCAAGGACGCAGGTGTCAAACGGGTAATTTACGCCGCCTCGAGTTCGGCATACGGCGATCAGCCGACTTTACCGAAGATCGAAACAATGCTGCCCGAACCGCTTTCGCCCTACGCCGGTGCAAAGTTGATGGGCGAATATTATTGTCAGGTTTTCAGCCGCGTTTACGGTTTGGAAGCAATCGCGCTCAGATATTTCAACGTTTTTGGACCGCGTCAAAATCCCTCGTCGCATTATTCGGGCGTGATTTCGCGGTTTGTCGATGCGCTGATGGGCGATAAAACACCGATAATTTATGGCGACGGCGAAACGTCAAGAGATTTTACATATATCGCCAATGTCGTTGATGCCAATATCAAAGCAGCGCAAACGACCAAAGGCATCGGTGAAGTGATGAACTGCGCCAACGGTGAACGCATCAGCCTCAACGAACTGCTCGACGTTCTCAAAAATATTACAGGCAGACAAGACGTGAACGCAATTTACGAACCCGAACGGCTCGGCGACGTCAAACATTCGCAAGCCGACAATTCCCGCGCCGTCGAATGCTTCGGCTACGATAAGCTCGTCGGATTGAAAGAAGGCTTGATCAAAACGATCGACTGGTGGAAACAAAGCCGCTTTGCCAACTAGAGCCGATTTCAGTTACAAGCGATTCGAAATGGTAATTGGTAATTGGTATTTGGTTTTTGGTCTTTGGTCTTTGTAAGTAGTCAGCCGTCAGCGGTTAGTTGTGCGTTGATTAGAGAAAAAGCAAAGCACAACAAATGAAGAACCAAAAGCCAAAAACCAAAAGCCAAATACCAATTATTGTTTGCCTTTCATTTAGCCGAGATCTGCAAAATTTCCCAAGACTTAGTATAAAATAAACAATCTGTCGCGAAAAACTTTCAACGCCTGGCAAAAGATTTCTTTTTTCAATTTCTCAAAAAAAGGTGTGCCCCAACCGGACACTCCCCGCCCAATTATCTGATAAATCAAAGACCGATCGGCGTTTTAAGGAACAAAAGCGTTCGGAACGGGCAAATCGCCGCCCGCGCCAAAATTCGTGATCAAAAGCCCCGCGCTCGAACGATTGATATACCACGTCGCGCCAGACGGACGGAAAACCGCCGTGTCGAAACGTCCGTCGCCGTCGTAATCGCCCGGTGCGGGAATGTCTCCGCTCACGCCGAACGGGACGGAATAAAACGAACCGTCTTCGGAACGCAAGATGAACCATTCGCCCGAGGTTGGTCGCCAAACGGCAATATCCGTCCGTCCGTCGCCCGTGTAATCGCCCGGCACGGGTTTATCGGTGCTGTTTCCTAATTGCGCGACAATCGTTGAACCGTCCGAACTTCGATTGATCCACCATTCGCCGGTTGACGCTCTGAAAATTGCCAGATCGCTCTTTGCGTCACCGTCGTAATCGCCCGTCACGGGCACATCGCCCGCCGCGCCGAAATACGTAATTGTCGTGCCGCCCGACGATTGATTGATAAACCACGTAAAGGTCGCCGGGCGATAAACGGCAACATCCGCCGCGCCGTCGCCGTCGTAATCCGCCGGGACGGGCACATCGCCCGCCGTGCCAAACGGAACCGAATAATAACTGTTGTCCTCACTTCTTAAAATAAACCACTCGCCCGATGCCGGTCGCCAGATCGCCACATCGGTCAGACCGTCGCCGGTAAAATCAGCGGGCGTGATCTTATCTGAAGAAATGCCGAATGAAACGGCGGAAGTTGCGCCGGTCGAGCTGCGGTTGAGCCACCATTCACCCGCGCCGGGACGGAAAATGGAAATATCGGATTTCTTGTCGCCGTCAAAATCAAACGGCGCGGGTGCAAACAGTGGCGCATTGATAACTCGGGCGAGCGCAAAAACTCCGTTTGAAGTCCCGGCGACGACCGAGTTGCCGTTAGAATCAAGCGCCATACCGTTGATAATATCATTGCTTGCGCCAAAAATATCGAATATTACTTTGCCGTCCGTGCCATAGCGCTGATTATCGAGCGAACCGTTCGGATTGTAACGCACAAGCGCAAAATCATTGTGCAAACCGTTTTTGAGATAACCCGCCGCGACAATTCTGCCGTCTCTTTGAAGCGCGACCGCATTGATACTTTCATTAAAACTTCCGAGATTCGTCGTCACTTTGCCTTCAATGCCAAAGGTCTGGTCGAGCGCGCCGTTCGCGTTAAACCGCATGAGCCCGAAATCGGTCGCGGCACTGCCCGCGGCGACAATTTTACCGTCCGTCTGGATCGCAATCGCGTAAGCGGCTTCCACGGTAGAAAAACCAAACTCCATCGTGACCTTGCCGTCGCCGCTAAAGGTCGGGTCGAGCGCGCCGTCACCGTTGTAACGGACAAGTGAAAAATCCCCAAACCCGTTATAACTATAACCTGCCGCGACAATTTTGCCGTCCGTTTGAACCGCGACGGCATTCGCATAATCATTCGCCAAAATTGTCGTGACCGCTTTTCCGTCTCCATCGAAGCCAGCGTCAAGCGAACCGTCCGAATTATACCGGAGAACGGCATAATCATCATTCATGCCGTTATTGGCATAACCGGCGACGACGATCTTGCCGTTAGTCTGAATCGCGACGGCGTTCGCCGCATCATTTCCAACCCAAACGGGCGTCAGAACCTTGCCGTCGCCGTCAAACGAAGTATCGGGCGATCCGTCCGCGTTACAGCGGACAACCGCAAAATCACTCAGCCCATTGCTTTCGCTGTAACCGGCGGCGACGATCTTGCCGTCCGTTTGAATAGCGACCGCATTGGCAAAATCATTTGCTGAACTTCCAAACGAGATCGTCACGCGCCCGTCGCCGTCAAAGGTCGGATCGAGGATGCCGTTCGGGTTGTAGCGGACGAGGATGATATCGTATTGCGAGCCGTCGTATGAGTAACCGGCGACGACGATCTTGCCGTCCCGCTGAATTGCCGTCGCGCGGGCTGAGGAAACAAAAAACCCGAGATTGTTGATGGCTGTGCCGTCGCCATCAAACGACGAATCAAGTGAGCCGTCCGGATTATAGCGGACAAAAGCGAAATCATAATCAACGTTGTCGATGCGGCTCGAACCTCCGACGATGATTCTGCCGTCCGTTTGAATCGTGATATTTTCGGCAATATCGGACGAATTCAAAACCGGCGTCTGCGCTTTGCCGTCGCCGTCAAACGTCGAATCGAGCGAGCCGTCCGGGTTGTAGCGGACGACCGCAAAATCATTATCCAGAAAGTTGTTGGCGGAGCCTGCCGCGACGATCTTGCCGTCGGGTTGGATCGCGACCGAATTGGCTACGTCAGAAGTAAAACTGACAAACGGTGTCGTGACTTT
>CADEFG010000460.1:3466-4631 GCA_902826505.1 uncultured Acidobacteriota bacterium | reverse complement strand
CGAAGTCGCCCACAAATGGGTTGAAAAGATCGAAAAACTTTTAGGTTTGTTTCTCGCTGAAGGCAGAAGTTTGGACATGAAGACCATGAATCATTTCGCCGCCCAGATTCAGACCGATTATAACAACCGCATTCACCGCGAAACCGGGCAAAAGCCGATCGACCGCTGGAACGCGCAGCGCCATCTCGTCCGCAAAGTTGATGCCAATATTTTAAAATCCGCATTCCTCGTTGACGAATTTAATATCATCATCGGCGGCGATCTGACCTTCCGTCATAAAGGCGTGACTTATCAATTACCGAGTGAAGATCACATCCTCAATATCGTTGCCCGGCAGTCAAAGAAAAATAAAGTTTTGGTCATCTTTCCTGATGTTGCCGACTTCTTCACGATCGTTGATTTCGACAAAAACGAATTCGATATTCCGAAGGTTATTGCTTCGCCGGACGTGATGGGCGAATTCAAATCAACGCCCGATGATGTTGCCGAGCGGACGCGCAAAGAACTTACGAAATTTGCCAAAGAAAACGCGAAACTCGAAAAAGAGTCGAACAAAGACGGATTTTTGCCGAAACCGATTCCGTTCATTGATACCAAAATTGAACTTCCCAAAACCAATATTACCGCTTTCCCAAAACCGACTGTGAACGTCACTTCACAGATTTTAGAAGAGATGCCGACACCGCACAAAATCGCCGCCGAATATTCATATTCCGGTCAGCTTATTTCGTGGTATGACGCGGTCAGAATGTTCAGCGAAGATTTTGCGACCAAGTCGGATTGTAAGGAATTTCTCGACACCGTTTTTGCGAGTCGAGAAGATGAATTGCCCGAAACGCAGGTTCGTCAAGCGATCGACGGATTATCCGCCGCCGCGCCGCCGAAACTGCGGATCGCCCGATAATTTTTTAATTTTATGGAAGAAATCGAATTCAGAAAACATCTTTTGCCGCCGATCGAATTCGGAGAAAGATTGACGGCTTTTCGCGACAAACATAAATTGTCGCTGTCCGATTTTTCACGAATTTTCAAGTTCGTGCCGAATACGTCGCCGGCTACTTTTCACCGGATTGAAAAAGGAGTTGCCGCCGTCAGTTTGTATGAAACGGTCAGCGATCATTTAGAGGATTATTTACCCGGATGGCTCAAAGAAAAAGGCTTTTCG
>CADEFG010000460.1:0-3456 GCA_902826505.1 uncultured Acidobacteriota bacterium | reverse complement strand
AGATATGATTGTTAAACGCCGCGAGCTGACCAGTGCCGCCATTAAATTTTTCAAGCTGACCCAAGACCCTTTTGACGTTGACCGCATTCCGAGCGACGAAGAGCTTTTTACAAACAAGGATTTGGACGAGGTCGCCAAACAAATTATTGATGCCGTCCTTTATAAAAAATGGGTAGTCGTTTCCGGTCCGATCGGTTCAGGAAAAACCTCGCTGAAAATCCGCATCCATCGTGATCTTGAACAATCGAAACATACGGTTTATCTCATTTACCCTGCATTTTTCGATATGAACACTGTGACAGTTCCGGCAATTGCCTCATGTGTTCTTGAACATTTTCAGATCAAAGTTCCGCAAAATAAAATTGCGCGTAACCATAGAATTATCGAACATCTCACGCAGCTTGAAAAAGAAGATGCCAGAGTTGCTCTTATCTTCGATGAATGCCACCGGCTCAACGATAAGGTTTTAACTTCTCTCAAGAATTTTTGGGAAATGACCAGCGGATATTCGCGCCTGATCGGCATCGTCCTTTTCGGTCAACCGCAGTTTGTCGAAGCAACCTTACGCGAAGTCCGATACCGCGAAATTGCCGAGCGCGTCAAGCCCATTTTGATGCCGTCGCTGGCTAAAAGCGCCAAAGATTATCTCGCGCACCGGCTCGCCGCAGTCGGCGGAAACATTGACGAGCTTTTCGACGCAAAATCCATCCAGCGAATTTGCAACGTCGCCAAAACGCCGCTCTCGATCGGCAATCTGGCAAATCACGCGCTGATGGAAGCCTTCGAGATCGAAGAACCGCGTGTCGTCTCGCAAATCCTTTCAAAATTAAATCTGCCGGACGAACCGCGCATTCGCAGCATCCGCCAGGCGGCATAAGGAGAAACTCGATGATATTTCAGGTCGGTTTACGAATTTTTTGCAAGAAGTGTAGGAAAAATCTGTTTTTTACCGAGTCTTTTGCGCCCGAAGATTTTGAGGATCTGGACACTCGCGACTTTGAAGATGCTGCCGTTGATTGGCTGAAAAATCACAATTTCGTGCGGTCGGAAAATGACACCTGGCTCTGTGCAAATTGCTGCAAAACTGGTGAGCCTCAAAATCTGGTCATAACTTACGAAAAAAAGGCGGTAAATCCGCCCGTTGTCAGAAAACCTAATACGCCAATATCAGGGAATTTTCTGCGCCGGGTGCAAGCTGCCGGATGCCAGTGCGAACGGCAGAAACTTGAGGGAATGCCGCTTTGCGGAGTCTGTTACAGCAATCTGACAAAATCTTTGCAACACGATCTTCGCAATAAAAAAGGCGGCGAACTCGAAGAAGCCTACGACTCGGCTTGTGAGTTTCTGAAAGGTAAAACTTCCCAATTTCTTCAAAAGGAATTGAGAAAGTTAAAGGTGAACAAAGATGACTGAAGAAGATATTTATTTAAAGGCAATGTCGGTTTTGAATGACGCTCTTGATGGCAAAACGGTCAATCCTGTCGCCGTTTCCACAGCAAACGGTATGTTTATGATGCTTTGGTCTTATATCTATCAAGAGCGTCTCAAACGCGAAGACATCAAGCAGTCAATGCGCGAAACTTTCGCTGAATTTATTGAGGAGACGAAGGATAAAAATGAGAACTGAAAGACCAACCGGAATTATCAGAACATTGCCGTCGCTTTACGGTGATGGTGAAACTGCCGCGCAAAGGTTTTGGAATCATATTAAAAATGTTGAATCTGGGAAACGCGATTCTATTGCAATTGCAATCGCACAAAAACCCACAATCGATGTTTTATATATGTATTTATTGGTAAACGGTGAAATCAATGTGCGATTAAATATTGTCGATTATGTCGCCGGAACCGAAGAAGAATGTTTTGACAAAACATATCGCAAGCCAAAATATTGGGCAATTTGCACCGGTCCGGTCAGCCGTCCGCTCGAACCCGTTTACAGACGAGGTTTTCAGGGTTTTCGCTACACTGGTGACCTTTGGTAAGGATCAATGAGAAAAGTAACGATTTATAGAGATGACAGCACGTCACAGGTCGTGTATGACCGCGTAAAACACGTCTTTTGGACGGCAAATAACACTGTGCTGGTCATAGCTCAATATACCGAAGATAAATCTTCGCATTATTACATTCATTGGTTAAGAGAAAGAATATGCTGGTTCAAAGATGAACCATTTCAAGACATAAAATGAATAAACCATATTACATTCTGATAATTAAACATGGTCAGTCGCTCGATTTGCGCGATGTTTCTTACCTTAATTTCAACGAAAATCGTTTTTCGCGCGAGTATTCGACTAGATATAAAGCCGAGATAATTTTGAAATCAGGCGAGCGTATTAGTTTCGATTGTGATTCAGATATGCGCGGAATGATCATCCTTGAATACAAAAAATTCTTAGAAAATGAGGCAATATGAATTATCTCGAACAAATCGAACAGGAATTTTCAAAGATTCGCGGCAGATGGACACCACTTGCGCCGCTCGATTGGGCTTTGGCGCAATCTTGGGAAACAAAACAAATTCCGCTGCCTTTCGTCTTCCGGGCAATGGATGATGTTCACAAGAAGTTCGTCGCCGCGAACCCTAATCGCCCGGACACGATCAACTCGCTCCGCTACTTTGAAAAAGGAGTCGAGAAAGAGTTCGCCGAATGGCAAACCAGCCAGGTCGGTAAAGCCGATTATTTGCAAGATGACGATTTGAGCGAGGTCTCAGGATTCGCCGTTTTAACTGCCGCCGATTATGACGACGTTCAAGCTCTCTATTCTTTGGAAGCAAAACTTCAAAAAGATAATCAGCCGGAGCCGCTCCGCTCGGCGAGAATTAACGCCGCCATTAAGATCCTCGCATTGATTGATGATGTCGTTCCGAAAAAACTTTCGACCAGCGATATTGAAACGCGATTGGAAGCAATTTCCGCCGAACTCGACTTATCGCTCGTCCTTAGTCTTCCCGATGAAGTCCGCGCCCGGATGCTCGAAACCATTAAACGCGATTACGCGCGAATCACGATCAACGATGAATCGCGCCAGAAACTTTTGATCAAACAGGCTTATGAATTTTTCGGACTGCCGAAATTAACTTTATTTGAATTATGAAAATTTACATCGCAAGCAAAACTAAACACGCACCGAAATGGCGCAAACTTCGCGCCAACGGACTCAATATTATTTCGACTTGGATTGATGAGGCAGGCGCAGGTGAATCGATAGATTTATCTGATTTGGCAATTCGCTGTATTGATGAAGCCAAATCAGCAGACCGTTTAATTCTTTACTGCGAAGATGCAGATGTATTGAAGGGCGCGCTGATTGAGGTTGGAGCAGCGTTAGCCTTTGGCGTTCCCGTTTTTGTTGTCGGCTCAAGTTACAGTCTGCAAACGGCTCTTAGGCATCATCCGTTGTGGAAAAAATGTTTAACGCTTCACGAGGCATGGAGAGATTAAATAAACG
>CADEFG010000459.1 GCA_902826505.1 uncultured Acidobacteriota bacterium | reverse complement strand
CTAAACTGCAAGCGGCGATTGCCGATTATGATGCGGGAAAGATAACCAAAGAAGAATTGAAAGTCTTTCAAGACGAGGCTTGTCGCGATTCAATTGAGCGAATGGAAGCAACCGGCGCACCCGTTGTTTCCGATGGCGAACAGCGAATTTCGAGTTTTGCGACCTATCCGCTCGCCGACACGCTGGCGGGAACCGGGCTCGCGCCGAATCTGGCGGGCGACGGTCAATATTTCGCGATTTTTACCGACGGGCATCACCGTCAATTGCCGCGCCTGACCGCCGGACCGTTCAAGTATCAGACTTACGCGTCGGAATATTTGAAGGAAGCGCTGAAAATGGCGCATAAACCTTTGAAACAAGCGGTTATTGCGCCTTCGATGCTCTATTTGCTGTATCCTTTGGACGGTGAGATCGAAGGCTACACGCGCGAGCAGTTTTTGGACGATCTGGTCAACGAATGCGAAAAAGACATTCGCCAATGCTTTGAAGCAGGCGCAAAGCGCGTTTCGATCGATTTTACCGAAGGCAGACTCGCGTGCCGCAACGATCCGAACAACCCTTGGACGACCCGCGCGATGCTCGATGAATTCATCGCGCTCAATAACCGCGTGCTCGACCGTTTTACGGCTGAGGAACGCGTCAACATCGGCATTCATACTTGTCCGGGCGGCGATTGCGACGCAACGCACAGCGCCGATGTCGATTACGCCGAGCTGCTGCCGAGTATGTTCAAGATGAACGCCGGATATTTCCTGATCCAGCTTGCCAGCGAGCCCGATAAAGAGCGCATATACAAACTGCTCGGCGAACACAGCCGCGAAGATGCGAACGGCGTTCGGCAGGTTTGTTTTATCGGTGTCACCAATCCGCAGAATCCGCGCGTCGAAACCGCCGAAGAAGTGCGCGACGATCTGCTTTTGGCGGCGAAATATATTCCCGTCGAAAGACTCGGTTCAACGGACGACTGCGGTTTTTCGCCGTTTTCGATCGATGTCAAACCGAAACACGGATCGCCCGATTTTGCTCGCGACGTTGCTTTCCAAAAGATCACGGCGCGGGTCGAAGGAACGGCACTCGCGTCGGACATCCTTTTCAGGGAAAATGTCGTCGCCACCGCCGGTTAGGAAATTTAGTAAAAAAACAAGAATCTCTGGCTTGAAATTATTCGTTATGATTTCCGGACAGAGATTCTTTAATTTATATTCGGACAATTTTGAGGAGAAAAATTATGGCAGACAAAAAATATGTCGTCGCGGCGCGGGTCGAAACATCGAATCAGGACTGTATCATCGTTCCGGAAGACGCCATGATCATGGCAACTCATCGCGTTGTTTACGGTCCCGAAACAAAAGAAAAATGCGAGGAATGGAAACGCCGAAATTGTAAATAAACGGGCTATTTCTACTTTTTCACCTTAAAACCGCCGAAAAGATGAAAAACAGTTCCCGCCAAAGTCGCGTAAAGCGCGAAACGACTGATTTCGGAAAAATGCCGGGTCTGGTAAGTTTCGTAGATAAACGCCCAAACGAATAAAAAACTTCCCGCGATCAATAAAGCGGATGCGAAGATTTGTAAAATCTTGCGCCAATTTTCGGCGTGAATTTGCAGGTAAACGCCGAGCGCGATATGAATCAGACTCGACAGCAAAATATAGATATGCCGCGAACGCATCAGCAGGCGAAATTCCTGCGGGATAATTTCCTTGTCGGGAAAATCAACGCGCATAAATTTCCCGGTGACGAGAAAAACGACGAAAAGAACAATTCCGAAAATCAAATGAACGGATGACATATTTTGTTTGATCGTTTGAATCGCTTTAATGCATTTTTGCCGCGAAAAATGATATATTTGCACGTTTTGAATTTTTGGTAAAGACGCGTAAGATTGCAAACTAAATGGAAGCCGCCGCCGAAGATTTTGCAAAAAAAAGAAAGCATCCGAAAGTCGGTTTGATTTCGTTCGGTTTGGCAGTTACGACGATTGCGATCGGACTTTTGATATTGATTTTGTCCTTTATTCCCGAAGACGGAACCTATGCGGAAAAGCGTTTTGATAATGTTTTTTTGGTCTTTGGACTTTTTATTGCGCCGATTCCGCATTTTATCGGTTTGGGACTCGGAATCGTCGGTGCCTTTTTGAAAGATTCCAAAAAGGGTTTTTCGATACTCGGGATTATCTTTAACGCTTTGCCGCTGATTTTTATATTGTTTGTCTGGATACTTTTGTTTTGGGTTGTTTGGGCAGTGCTCAGTTCGGGCGGCGGTTGGCGATAATTTAGGGCGATTTTTTTCGAACAAAACTTTATGAGATTTTATAAAAAAGCCTTGATTTTGATTGGTTTACTCGCAACGACCATGAACGCGCAAAATATTACGTCAAACGACAATTTCGCCGCTGAATATAAAAAATTCAAAGTTTTTTATGAAAGCGAATTAAAACAAAACGGCATTGTCGGGAGCAGTTTTGTTTTCTTAAAAGACAATAAGATCATCGCGCAGGATTTTTACGGCGCTGCAAATCTCGAAAAAAATCAAAAGACGGACGAAAACACGATCTATCACTGGGCATCGAACACGAAACCTTTGACGGGCATCGCCATTTTGCAGCTACGCGACCGCGGTTTGCTCAAACTTGACGATGCGGTCACGAAATATCTGCCCGAACTCGAAAAAGTTCACAATCCTTACGGCAAAATGCAGGACATCACCGTTCGGCAATTGATGAATCACAGCGCGGGTTTTCGCAATTCGACCTTTCCGTATAAAAACGGCAAAACCTGGCAGCCGATCGAACCGACCAAGTATTCACAGGTCGAAGCGATGCTGCCATTTACGGAAATACTTTTTAAACCGGGAAGCAAATTCAGCTATTCAAATCTCGGTATCGTTTTCCTCGGGCAAATTATCGAGCGCCTGACCGGTGATGATTATGAAGTTTATGTTGATAAAAATATTCTGCGCCCTTTGGAAATGTATCGAAGTTATTTCGACACCACGCCTTATCATCTTTTAAAATATCGCGCGCACAGTTATTACATCGAAAACGGCGTCCGCACCGAAGGGCGTTTCGACGCCAATTCGGGTATTACGGTTTCGAACAGCGGTCTGAATTCGCCGCTCCCGGATATGGTCAAATATCTGAATTTTTTGATCGGCGATGAAAATAAAAAAGAAATCTACAGCGGAATCTTAAAGCGCTCATCGCTCGAAGAAATGTTCCGGCAAACGATTCCCACGCCAACGGACGCCAACGGCAACGCCGGCTTTACGACCGGAGTCGGTTTGAGTTTCTTTCTGGACGAACGCGGCAGCGAAACATTCTTAGGACACGGCGGCGACCAGAACGGATTTATCAGCTATCTCGAATTCAACCCGAAAAAACGCACGGCTTCGATCATCGTTTTCAACACAAACATCATTTTGCCCGACAACACGCCGATCGAGAAAGATATGGTCGGTAAATTGCGCAAAGCCGTCCGCCGGTTGCACGAGAGCTTTTAGGATTTTACGAAACGCCTTTCGACGCGTCCCAACTGCCTTGCAGTTTTCGGATCACGACGATCTGTCCCCCGTGATGCGCGTTATGCGTGTTGATGTCGGAAATCACCGAAGCCCAGAGCGATTGGTTCGCCGCCGAAACCGCTTGGTCAAACTTCGATTCATTGGCTGATTCAAGCAAACTGCGCCATTCGCTCATCAGCGAATCGAATTTTTCGATTTCCGCCTGCCAATCTGCGTCCGAGGCGGTTTCCCCGCCGGCAAAAGTTTCGGCGTTATCATTTGCCGGATAAACGTAATCAATTCCCTTAAAACGCTCTAAATATGCGTTGTTGTAATAATTAAGATGCGCCAGAATCTCCCAGATCGAATTGTCGAGACCTTCCGTTTTCCAAACCGCCTGCGCCGCCGTCAAGTTTTTCAACGCGTTTTTGAGCGCGACAAACCAACCGTTTTCGTCGTAGCAAGCCGTAAATTGTTCGAGTAAAATTTCTTTCGCGGTCATAAACTCTAATTTATCAAAACTGAAGAAAAATGATAATTTCAGCATGTGAAAGTTATTGAAAATGAAAAATTATTGATTGCAAAAGGCTTTCTTTTTCTATTTCTGGCGCTTCTCGATGCAGGTTTGTTATTGCTCGAAGTTTTTTCCTGGAAAAGACTTTTACTTTTTAGTTTGGCAATTTGGGCGTTTTGTCGCTTTTATTATTTTATGTTTTACGTTATCGGAAAATATGTTGACCATAATTATAAATTTTCGGGAATCGGAAGTTTTATTTTTTATCTTTTGAAACGAAAATAGTTATTTAGACGAAAAAAATATTTGCTCACGCTAATAAATGTAATGTTGAAAAAAAGTGTTGGTGGCGGGTATTAGCCCTCAATTCGATCATAAACATTCAAATGAAGGTTGTTATCAAAAAATATGCTATAAATGTTTCCATCCGATATGCATATCAAGCCCCGCGACCGAAATCTTCGATTTCAAACGATCCTGGCAATCGCGTTTGTGTTTTGCCTGAAGACAGCGGCATTTGCGGTGGAATACGGGTTCGACGTTTGGACGACGGCAAACGGCTTGCCGCAAAATACCATTACGGGCGTCGCGCAAACGCCCGACGGTTATTTGTGGCT
>CADEFG010000458.1 GCA_902826505.1 uncultured Acidobacteriota bacterium | reverse complement strand
CTCAAGATTCGCCTCGGCGGCAGCGTCGCGCAGCGCAAAAAATGGCGCGACGCTTTCATAAGTGATCTGTTCCATCTCGCCGCCGTTGCCGACGATATTCACGAGAATCTTGGCGCCGAGAAATGTGCCGAGCCGCCAACAACCGTTCGCGCCCTTCGCGTCAGTCCAACCGGCGTCGGCAAAATAATCCGTGCAGCCATCGGTTAAATTTCCGGCACTCGTCCAGCCGATCTCTTCTTTCGCCTTGATCTTTCCGTTTTTAATCTCGGCACGGCTGACTTTGACAAAAGCTTTTCCGGCGGTTTGCGTCTTTTCGGTGACGAGAACGTAAGTTCCAACCGGAATCGACTTTCCTAAAGAAGCAAAATTCGGACTGCCGCCGCGAATCAACGCTTGTTTGTCGGTCACCGTAAAATTATCGCCCGCCGGTGAAAAGTCCCAGCGGTCAGGCGCGAAACTAACCAGCTCGTTAAGAAATCCGCCTTCCAGATTGCCCGCTTTGGTCCAGCCCGACGGAATGACGGCGTTCCCTGTTTTGACCGGTTCAGCCAAAACGAAGACCGAGCGTTTGGCGTCGGCTTTGACATCCAAAACCTTTATTTCGGTGCGTTTCGGAATTCGTTTGAAATCGCCGACGGCGCTTCCGGCGGGTATTTTATCGCCGACTTGATAGGTTTCGACTTCGGCGACATTGTCGGCGCGGCGAATCCGCGCGTCGTTGTCCATCACGATATAGGTTTTATCCCGGTAACTCGGTATTTTCATAAAAGCTCCTAAAGTTTAGCGAATCTCCGATCTGTTTGTGATAATCGAATTCTATCTCAAAAGCTTAATTTGTCAACATTTTTTAAGTTTGCGCACTTTCGCGCAAACTTAAATCTTTCTTAAAAAAAATCAATAAAATCAATTCACCTTGATTAAGTCCTGAGGCTTATGGCAAGATAAATTTCGGTTATAACAACATTATGAATTTTGAATTAAACGAAGAACAGCTACAGATCAAATACTCTGTCCGCGAATTTGCGGAAAGCGAGATCAAACCAAACGTGATGGAATGGGACGAGACCCAGCATTTTCCCGAAGAGCTGCGCCCGAAGCTTGCCGAACTGGGTTTACTTGGCGTGCTTTTTCCCGAGGAATACGGCGGCGCGGGCATGGGTTACGTCGAGTACGCGACGATCATCGAAGAGATCGGACGCGTCTGCGGTTCGGTCGGATTGTCGGTCGCCGCGCATAATTCGCTTTGTTCGAATCATATTTATACGTTCGGTTCGGAAGCGCAAAAACAAAAATATCTCGTCCCGCTCGCACAAGGGCAGAGCTTTGGCGCGTGGGGTTTGACCGAAGCCGGCGCGGGTTCCGACGCTTCGGGAACGCGGACGACCGCCGTCAGATCAAACGGCGGCTGGCAGGTTAACGGCTCGAAGAATTTCATCACGCACGCGATTGCCTGCCACACTTTGGTCGCGGTCGCCGTCACCGATAAAGAAAAAGGCAACAAGGGAATTTCGGCGTTTATCTTCGACAAATCGATGGAAGGTTTCCGCTCGGACAAAAAAGAAAACAAGCTCGGAATGCGCGCTTCGGAAACGGCTTCGGTCGTCTTTGAAGATTGCTATGTGCCGGACGAAAATCGTTTAGGCAATGAAGGCGAAGGTTTTCTGCAATGTATGCAGATCCTCGACGGTGGACGCATTTCGATCGCCGCGCTTTCGGTCGGCATTGCGCAGGGCGCGTTCGAAGCCGCCGTGAAATACGCCAAAGAACGCCAGCAGTTCGGCAAACCGATCGCCGAGTTTCAGGCGATCCAGTTCAAATTAGCCGATATGGCAACGCAGATCGAAGCCGCGCGGCTTTTAACGCTGCAAGCCGCATTCCTGAAAGACGCGGGCAAAAAGGTCACGCAGGCATCGGCAATGGCAAAACTTTTCGCGTCGGAAACCGCCGTGCGCGTCGCCGAAGAATCGATCCAGATCCACGGCGGTTACGGCTACACGAAAGATTATCCGGCGGAAAAATACTGGCGCGATTCGAAACTCTGCACGATCGGCGAAGGGACGAGCGAGATTCAACGGCTGGTGATCGCCAAATCGTTGCTGAAAGCGTAAGGTTCGAGAAAATTGTTTTTCGGGAAAGGCGGGTATCTAGCCCGCCTTTTTTATATTAAATCGGCTTTTGCCAAAAAGTCGGGGCGGGGCGTTCGGAAATCGGGAATCGGGAATCGAAAGATCGAATTTTTGATAAAGTTGCCGAGAGTTTTTTCCTAACAATTCACGATTGACGGTTTCCAATTTACGATTCCCGATTCCCGATTCCCGATTCCCGCGCCTGGTGACGTTTTGGGCAAAGCTTATTAAATCCGTGAAACATTTATGTTATTTTTAATGTTTCACGTTGCATGAATGAAACATCTCTAGTAGTATAAAGAAGCTGTCAAAATCAAACCAACTAAATTCAAATTAAACCTAAAGGAGAACTACAATTATGATTACAGGAACTGCCAAATCAACAAATATCGCCAATGGACTGATCGCCGAACTAACGCAGGAAGCCGTGACCACGCGCAAGATTCTGGAAAGAATTTCACCCGAGCAATTCGATTACAAACCGCACGAAAAATCAATGACGATGGTTCGTTTGGCAAGCCACGTTGCCGAAATGGTCGACTGGATCACCGAAACCTGCATAAAAGACGAGCTCGATTTTGCGACGATGGATTACAAACCTTTCGAACCGCAAACAACCGCCGAACTGGTTGAATTTCACGACAAAAATATTGTCTCGGCGCTCGAGGCTTTGAAAAACACTTCGGACGAAGATATGCAGAAACCGTGGACGCTCAAAAACGGCGAAACGACTTATTTTACAATGCCGAAAATCGCGACGCTCCGCTCGATGTGTTTCAATCACATCTGGCATCATCGCGGACAGCTTTCGGTTTATCTGCGTCTGAACGATATTCCGGTTCCGGCGATCTACGGTCCGTCGGCTGACGAAGGTGCGATGTAAAAATGGAACATAAAGCGATTTCGATTCGACCGTTTATCGGCGCGCAAGACTTTGAGCTTTCACGAAGCTTTTATCGTGATCTGGGTTTCGAGGAAAGCGTTCTGGCGCACAATATGTCTTATTTCAAAACTGAAGGGATAGGATTTTATCTGCAAGACGCCTTCGTTAAAGATTGGATCGATAATACGATGATCTTTTTAGAAGTCGAAGATGTCGGTCGCTATTGGAACGAGCTTTTGGCTTTAGACCTCCCGGCTAAATACGAAACGGTCAGATTAGTTCCGATTCGGCAATATGATTGGGGTCGCGAATGCTTTTTGCACGACCCGTCTGGGATTCTCTGGCATTTCGGAGAATTCAATAAGTAAGAAATTACCGAAAGCGGAAGTTTTTTTATTGACTACATTTCCAAATTAAAAAAGCGAACTCTGTTTGAGTTCGCTTTTTTAATTTGGATGAGGCAAATCGTGGAAATCCTCATCCGTCTAGAATCGGTTTTAACCTATTTTATTTTTGAATATCATACGAAACCATTGTCGCGGTTCGGGTTTGTGAATCAAGAACGACGTTGAATTTGATCTTGCGCCATTCGACATCGCCGATCCGAACCTCGCCGAGACCTTCATATTTCGCTTTGTTCGCCGTGATTTGCGCCGTCTCGAAACGGTCGATCGCGATCACGATATTGGTCGTTTGATAATCTTGGCTGATCTGCGCCATCAATTCCTTCATTAAACTCTCTTCTGCGGCGGCGGGCGCAAATTCCGAGATTGCCTCGACGAATTGATAATCTATGTCTTCAACGCTTTGCTCATTGACATTGAACTTTGCCGTGAATTGAAACGGCAATTCGGTTTTGTCGGTTTTGACAACGGCGAAAGCGTTGCCGTCAAAATCAATGCGGCTTCTTGAAACTTCATTGTGCTTCACGGAGTTTAGCTTTATTTCGACCGTCTGGTCGGCTAAATCCGCGCGCAATTGTTCGGTCAATTTTTGAACTAGCGCGTTTTGATAGCGATCAATTTCAAGTTTGTTATTGGGTTCTGCCCGAACCGAAAGGACCGTCAACGTCATCAAACAAATTATTAAAATGCCAGCTTTTCTGAAACCGTATTGATTTTTCATAGCGTCAAAACCTCCGGAAATTGGAATTGGCAACACTCGTGCCAGATGGCAATTCATTTATCTAAACCGATCTTTTACAATAACTTAAACTACCGGCAACTTTAACCCTGCAAATACCGATGACCGATATTTTGTTGCCGCGCATCGAAATCAATCACAAGATTTGTTTTGTGAACAGGCGAAACCATCTTTCACTTTTTGAAATTCCCGCGAAAAATGAGAAAATTACGAACTTATGTTCGAGGACCAAAATCTGGTTGAGAAACTCCTTGCAGGTGAAATGCGCGCGGTCGCGCGGGCGATCACCAAGGTCGAAAACAGTACGCGAGATTCGTCCGCATTGATGAAAGCCGTTTTTCCGCGCACCGGCAACGCGCTGGTCATCGGCATCACGGGCGCGCCCGGCGCGGGAAAATCTTCGCTCGTCGATAAGCTCGCGTTTTATTACAAAGACAAGGGCGAGCGCATCGGCATTATCGCCGTCGATCCGTCGAGTCCGTTTTCGGGCGGCGCGATCCTCGG
>CADEFG010000457.1 GCA_902826505.1 uncultured Acidobacteriota bacterium | reverse complement strand
ATCTGTTTTGACGAAGAAGACGAAACGCTCGCGGGTGTCAAAGACGGTTCGATTTTCGCAACCGTTGTCCAACAACCCTTTGAGTTCGGTTATCAATCGGTCAAAGTGATGGCGCAAATTTTGGGCGGCGACAAATCCGCGATTCCGGCAAATAAACAAATCAACGTGCCGACCAAAATCATCAAAAAAGACACGGTTGAAGAATTTGAAAAAAATCTCAAACAACTTCGTGGCAAGTAATTAGAGGTCAGAACCATCGGCGGTAGCGGATGGTTTA
This sequence comes from uncultured Acidobacteriota bacterium, assembly GCA_902826505.1. Taxonomy (GTDB): domain Bacteria; phylum Acidobacteriota; class Blastocatellia; order Pyrinomonadales; family Pyrinomonadaceae; genus JAFDVJ01. The sequence continues at coordinate 4,380 of CADEFG010000457.1, read as the reverse complement.
TTTCATCAATCAAAAATTAAAGTTTTTGAAAAACATTCAACCATCCGCTACCGCCGATGGTTCTGACAACAAATGGACAATCCGATTCTCGAAATGCAAAAAATCGGCAAGCGTTTTCCGGGCGTGATCGCGCTCGACGCCGTTGATTTGCAGGTTTTCCCGGGCGAAGTGCTTGCGCTGGCGGGCGAAAACGGCGCGGGCAAATCGACTTTGATGAAAATTCTCGGCGGCGTTTACCAGCCCGACGACGGCGCGGTTCTGTTTGACGGCAAGAAAACGTCGATTCGTTCGGTTTCCGATGCGAGCGCGAACGGCGTCGGATTTGTTCATCAGGAGCTTAATGTTCTGGATAATCTCACGGTCGCCGAAAACGTTTATCTCGGACGCGAACCGCTTTGGGCAGGCTTTCTCGTTGACCGTCAAAAACTAAATGCGGACACGGAAATTTATCTAAAACGTCTCGGTTTGAATATTTCGGGCAAAACGCGTCTGAGCGAGCTTTCGATCGCGCAGCAGCAAATGGTCGAAATCGCCAAAGCCTTATCCTTGAACGCGCGGATTCTGATCATGGACGAACCGACTTCGAGTTTGACGCTGACCGAAACCGAACGGCTTTTGGAAGTTATCAAAGAGCTGCGCGCGCAAGGCGTCAGCATCATTTATATTTCGCATCGTTTGGGCGAGATCAAGGAAATCGCCGACCGCGTCGTCGTTTTGCGCGACGGAAAAAACGCCGGAGTTTTGGCGCGGGAGGAAATCAATCACGACAACATCGTCAAATTGATGGTCGGGCGCGATATTGACCGGACTTATCATCCGCCCGCGACGATCGATAAAACCTCGCTGATCGAAGTTCGCAACCTGCAAACGCGCCGTTATCCGAACCATTCGATCTCGTTCAATGTCCGCAAGGGCGAGATTCTCGGTTTCGCCGGTCTCGTCGGCGCGGGTCGCTCCGAAGCCGCGCAGGCGATTTTCGGCGTTGACGCGCCGATCGGCGGAACGGTTTCTTTGGACGGAAAACTGATCAAAATTTCGTCGGCGCGCGACGCGATCAAAAGCGGAATTTATCTGATTCCCGAAGACCGTCGCAATTGCGGTTTGATCCTCGAAGTTCCGATTCGCGAGAATATCACGCTGCCGGCGCTTGCGCGCTATGCTTCGGCGGGTTTGGTCAATAAGGAAGCGGAGTGCAAGGTCTCGACCGAATATTGCGAAAAATTAAATGTCAAAGCGCCTTCGATCGAGACGAAAGCCGGAAACCTGAGCGGCGGCAATCAGCAAAAGGTCGTGCTCGCGAAATGGCTTTCGCTCAACCCGAAACTGCTTATTTTTGACGAACCGACGCGCGGCATCGATGTCGGCGCAAAAGCCGAAATTTACGCGCTGATGCGTTCATTGGCGGAAAGCGGCGTCGCGATCGTCATGATTTCCTCGGATATGGAAGAAATTTTGGGCGAAAGCGACCGCGTTGCCGTCATGCACGAAGGCAGAATTACTGGAATCTTGGAACGCGCCGAAGCGAGCGAAGAAGCGATTATGCAGCTCGCCGTCGGCAAATCAGAACCGTCTGCCGTAGCGGGCGGTTGAACGTTCAAATTGAAATTTCCTGTCAGAACCGTCTGCGGTAGCGGGCGGTTGAAATTGAAATGCGAACATTGAATTCAACAACTTCTTAAACCGCCCGCTACCGCAGACGGTTCTGACTTTTATGAGAAAAGAACTTGGAACATTCGTTTTACTCGTCGTTTTGTGCATCGTTTTGGCGATTCTCAATCCGGTTTTTATCGATGCCGCCAACTTGCAAAATCTGGCGCGGCTGATCGGAATTTACGGAATTTTCAGCATCGGTTTGGGTTTGGTGATCATCACGGGCGGAATCGATCTGTCGGTCGGCTCGGTTTTTGCGCTTTTGGGAGTTTTGCTTTCGATTTTTCTTGTCGAATGGCATTTGCCTGCCGCGATTGCGGTTTTGGCGGTCGTCGCCGTGACGACTTTTCTGGGTTTGATCAACGGATTTTTAATCACGAAAGTCAAAATTCAGCCGTTTATCGTGACGCTTTGCGGATTGCTTTTTTATCGCGGTCTGGCGCGGTTTGTGGCGGGCGATGAAACAAAAGGTTTCGGCGCGGCGACGGGTTTTGAAACCTTGCAGAGTATGGCGACCGGAAGCGTGGTCGGTATTCCGACACCGTTTATCATTTTGATCTTCATCAGTTTGATAATGTGGGTGGTTCTCCATCGTTCGGTTTACGGACGTTATCTTTTCGCAGTCGGACGCAACGAAATGGCGGCGCGTTATTCGGGCATCAACTCCGATTTAATTATCGCGAGCGCTTATATTTTGTGCGGGTTGCTTGCCGGAGTTGCCGGAGTTTTGCTTGCCTTTTACACAAATTCGATCTCGCCTTCGTCGCACGGCAATTTTTATGAATTGTACGGCATCGCGGCGGCGGTTTTGGGCGGCTGCAGTTTGCGCGGCGGCGAAGGTTCGATCATCGGAATTTTGATCGGCACGGCGCTTCTTCAAGTTTTGCAAAATCTCGTCAATTTACTCGGAATTCCGTCGTCGCTCAATTTTGCGGTGATGGGCGCGGTGATCTTGATCGGTGTGCTTGCCGACCAGCTTTTGCGTCAACGGCAAGCCGCGAAGGTTGTGAAATAAATTGCCCTGAAAAATAAAGCTTTTATGAAATTCGTAATTTTGGTTTTGATGTTTTGCGCTTTGATGTCGAATTCAAAAGCCCAAACCGCGCCGATCGTTCTATGGGAAAACGGCGCGCCGAACGCGGTCGGGAAAGAGCCTTTGGATATTCCGACGATGACGCCGTTTCTTGCATCGAAGGAAACCGCGACGGGCGCGGCTATAGTTGTTTGTCCGGGCGGCGGTTATCAGAATTTATCGGAAATCAAAGAAGGCAGCGAGGTTGCGAAATGGCTCAATTCGCTCGGCATTTCGGCTTTTGTTTTGAAATACCGTTTGGGAATGCGCTACAACCAGCCGAATCAATTGCTCGACGCGGCACGCGCTTTAAGAACGGTTCGCGCCCGCGCCAAAGAATGGAATCTGGACACGAAGCGCATCGGGATTTTGGGATTTTCCGCCGGCGGGCATCTCGCTTCGACGCTCGGCACGCATTTCGATGCGGGCAAAGCCGATTCAAAAGACGAGATCGAACGCATCAGTTCGCGTCCCGATCTGATGGTTTTAATTTATCCCGTCATTACGATGGGCGAATTTACGCATAAAGGCTCGAAAAAGAATCTGTTGGGCGAAAATCCTTCGGAAGACTTGATCAAGCTTTACTCGAACGAATTGCAGGTGACCGGAGAAACGCCGCCGACGTTTCTGGTTCACACGATGACCGACGCGACGGTTCCGGTCGAAAACAGTTTGCTGTTTCTGTCGGCTTTAAGAAAAGTCGGCGTGCCGTTCGAGTTTCATCTTTACGAACAAGGTCCGCACGGTTTCGGGCTCGCGCCGGCGAACCCGATTCTCGCGAGCTGGGCTGAAAGATGCGCCGATTGGCTCGGCGTTCACGGTTTTGCAAAAGCGAAAACGGCGACGGTGAAAAAATAAACGCTTTGCTTTTTAAGTTTATTGATACTTTTTCTTCGCGCCTTAGCGTCTTTGCGGGAAATAAACGTTTGATAAATGAATAATTTAATTTCCCGCAAAGACGCTAAGGCGCGAAGTTAAACGCGCAGGAATAAATAAATTCGGTAAGCGAATGACGATGAAACATTTCAAACAAAAACTGGCGTTAATATCATTTCTCGCACTTTTGTCGCAAGTTTTTCTGCCGTTAATCGTTCCGGCGCAAAAGAAATCAGCGAATCCACCTAAAAAATACAATGTTTTGTTCATCGCGGCGGACGATTTGCGTCCCGAACTCGGAAGTTACGGAAACCGGCTCATCAAAACGCCGAATATCGACCGCATCGCGCGGCGCGGAACGCAATTTAACCGGGCTTACGCGCAATATCCTTTGTGCAATCCGTCGCGTTCGTCGCTGCTGACGGGTCGTTACCCGACACAGACGCAAATTTACAACAGCAACGATTATTTTCGGCGAACATTTCCCGATTGGGTGACGCTGCCGCAGTATTTCAAACAAAACGGCTACGCGACTTTGCGCAGCGGCAAGATCTTTCACGGCGGAATCGACGACCAGATTTCGTGGACGGAAGGCGGCGAACCGACCAATCCGGCGATCACCGAGCGCGGCAAAACGACCGCACCGACCGCAGCGGTTGAAACCGACGAAACCGAACAAACCACCGCTTCGCCGCAAACAAACACGAAATCATCGAATTCCGACCGGATTATCGTTTTGCCGGGCGACGGCGAATCGCACGGCGATTATAAAGCCGCGACAC